>CAYXFB010000012.1:0-53347 GCA_964464145.1 uncultured Christensenella sp. | reverse complement strand
TTATCGCCTTTTCCGCAAGGTGGGGGATAAGTTTGTGCGTGTGGCCACGGTGAAAAACGCCACCAGCTACACATTTTCCGGCCTAACGCCAAATAGCAAGAACTATTTTAAGGTGGTGCCCATAATACGCGTAGGTGGCGTATCCATACGCGGAGCGAGCGCGGACGTGAAGGCGCAAACGCTGAAAGTATAGCTTGCATGGTATGGAAATAGTATAATAAAAAAAACTGTTGTATCGATAGGGGATACAACAGTTTTTTTATGACTCTTGATGAACTGCGGTGATTGATTCTCCGTGACAGCTACGCCCGTAAGGCGCTTTTTTCACACGTCCGCCAGCAGTCTTTTGGCTTGCTTTATGTGCTGCTTCACCATTTCGGGCGAAGGGCCGCCCGGTATGTTGCGCGTGTCTATGCAGGTCTTGAGGCTCACCGCTTCGTAAAAATCCTCCGCCGCTTGGGGCGCGAATGTTTTCAGTTCGTCCATTGTAAGCTCGCTTATGGCCTTGCCGTGCTGCTCGCAATAGAGCACCATGTGGCCTATAACGGAATGCGCGTCGCGGAAGGGCATGCCTTTTTTGACGAAATAGTCCGCCGCGTCGGTGGCGTTCGTGAAGCCCGCGCCCGTGCTTTGCGCCATTTTTTCGGTGTTCCACACCGCCGTGTGCAGCATTCCCTCCATCACGGCCAGGCAGGCGTTCAGCGTGTCCACCGCGTCAAAGGTGCATTCCTTGTCCTCCTGCATATCCTTGTTGTAGGCGAGCGGGAGACCCTTCATGACCGTTAAAAGCGTGGTGAGCGAGCCGTACACCCTGCCCGTTTTGCCGCGAATAAGCTCCGCCATATCGGGGTTTTTCTTCTGCGGCATAATGGACGAGCCGGTGGAATACGCGTCGTCCAGCCGGAGTATGCCAAATTCCAGCGAGGAAAAGAGTATTATCTCCTCGCACAGGCGCGAAAGGTGCATCATGCAAATGGAGGCGCAGGAGAGGTATTCCAGCGCGAAATCCCTATCCGATACGCCGTCTAGGCTGTTTCTTGTTATGGCCGAAAAGCCGAGGTTTTCCGCCGCCATTTCGCGGTCTATGGGGTAGGTGGTGGCGCAGAGCGCACCCGAACCCAGCGGCAGCGCGTCCGTTCTGGTGCGGCAATCGCGCAGCCTTTGCATATCGCGGAAAAACATTTCAAAGTAGGCCATCAAATAGTGCGCAAGCGTGGTGGGCTGCGCCTTTTGAAGGTGCGTGTAGGCGCACATGACAGTGTTTGTGTGCGATTCGGCAATGTCCAGCACGGTGCACAGCAGCGCGGCTATGTTTTCCTGCGTGCGGTCTATAGCGTCCAGCATAAACAGGCGAAAATCTGTCGCCACCTGATCGTTGCGGCTGCGGCCGGTGTGCAGGCGTTTGCCCGCGTCGCCAATTCGCTCTATCAGCAGGCGTTCCACGTTCATGTGTATGTCCTCGTCATGCACGGAAAACTCTACCTTGCCGTTTTCTATGTCCGAAAGTATGGAAAGCAGCCCGGCCTCTATGGCGCGCGCTTCGCTTTTCTCTATTATGCCGCGTTCGCCCAGCATTTTTGCATGGGCGATGCTGCCCAGTATATCCTGCTTGTAAAGTCTGTTGTCAAAGCTGATGGAGGAATGAAAGCCCTCCGCAAAAGCGTCCGTTGTTTTTTCGAAGCGTCCGCCCCATAATTTTGCCATATTTTGCTCCTTATGCAAATGCCTTGCCGACAGCAGCGTTTTTGAGGCTGCGGCAAGTCGTTTTTTTATTCGCGAATCTGTCCGTCGCCGTCTATTATGTATTTCACGGTGGTCAGCTCTTCCAGCCCCATAGGTCCGCGTGCGTGCAGTTTTTGCGTGGAAATGCCTATCTCCGCGCCAAAGCCAAACTCAAAGCCGTCCGTATAGCGCGTACTGGCGTTCACGTACACCGCCGCCGAATCCACCTCTGCCTTAAAACGCTTGGCGTGTGCGTAATCGTTCGTCACTATTGCCTCGGAATGGCCTGTAGAGTATTTGTTTATGTGCTCTATAGCCTCGTCTACTCCGTCCACCACCTTAACGGAGATAATATAATCTAAAAATTCGGTGTAATAATCCTCTTCGGTGGCGGGAAGCGCGCCGTGCCTCTGGCACACCTCGCAGCCGCGTATCTCCACTTTTTTGTCGCGCAGCGCAGCAAATACAACGGGCAAAAACTTCTCAGCTATGTCTGCGTTTACAAGCAGGCTCTCCGCCGCGTTGCACACAGCCGGACGGGTGGTTTTTGCGTTTACGGTTATGTCTGAAGCCGTTTTGAAATCTGCGGAGGAATCCACATATATGTGGCAGTTGCCCGTACCCGTTTCTATAACGGGAACGGTGGCGTTTTCCACTACGGATTTTATAAGCCCTGCGCCGCCGCGCGGTATAAGCACGTCAATATAGCCGTTAAGCTTCATCATGGCAGTGGCGGCCTCGCGTGAGGTGTCTCGTACCAAGCCCACCGCGCCCTCGGGCAGTCCGGCGGCCGTTCCCGCCTTTATCATGCTTTTTGCAACTGCAATGTTTGAATGTATGGCCTCGCTGCCGCCCTTCAAAACAACGGCGCTGCCCGCCTTCAGGCAAAGCCCTACCGCGTCCGCCGTTACATTGGGGCGCGCTTCGTATATTATGCCAATAACGCCCATAGCAACGCGCTGCTTGGCTATCACAAGCCCGTTCGGCCGTTTGATCGCGTGTATTATCTCGCCTGTGGGGTCGTCTAAGAGGGCGATATCCCTAAGCCCCTGCGCCATTGCGGCAATGCGCTGTTCACTGAGCGCCAAGCGGTCTATGAGAGCGTCCGTGCGGCCCTTTTCGCGCGCGGCGGCTATATCGAGATCGTTTTGCTCTATAATATATTCGCAGTCGTTTATAAGAGCGTCCGCCATTGCGTTCAGTATGGCGTTTTTTTGGTTTGCGGAAAGCGCCGCTACGCTGTGGCGCGCCGCTTTGGCCGCCTGCGCGATTTCCATAAGCTCTGCATGTTCCATTTTCTGCCTCCTCAAAGCGCTATCTTGAGCACCTTGTTTATGTCCGTTATAACAAAATCGGGTTTGTAGCTGTCCATAAGGTCTTGCAGCGAGTGCAGCCATGCTATGGGCGTGTAGAGTATGCAGCAATCCATACCGCATTCGTGCGCCGCCGTAACGTCCAGCTCCACATCGCCTATGTATAGCGCGCGCTCGGGCGCTATAGCGGTTTCGGCCAGCATGCTTTTGAAGCGGTCGCGCTTGTTTTGCGCGTCCCTGTGCGCGCCCAGCACCACGTTGAATTCGTCGGCTATGCCGTTCGTTTCGGCTATTTTATACACCAGCTCATGCATTGAGTTGGATATCAGCGCCACCAGCATTTTCTGCTTGCTGAGGTTCAGTATAACGTCGCGCGCGCCCTCTATGAAGCGCAGGCTTTCTATTATATCGTCTGCCTGACTGCGGTAGAATATGTCCAGCTTATCAAAAACGGTGGATATCTCCTGCTCGTCAAGACCCGCGCCGCGGAATATGTTCAGCATGGTCTGCGCCTTACCGCCCTCCACTATGTCCATACCCTTGTGATGCGGGAAATACATGTCAAAAAATCTATCAAACATCTTCTTGTGGGCAGCTTCGGTGTCCACAAGCGTTCCGTCCATGTCGAATATCACCAGATCGTAGTTTCGCATTCTTTGCTCCTCAGTCTATAAAATCCGTAGTTTCGGTTATTTCTATCTTGGGGTAGGGCACTGCATCTTTGGAGTATTCTATGCACTTTAAAAGCCAGGCCATGTTGTCTGCCAGTGTGCGCATGGTTTGCAGCCCCTCCTTGTCCCGCGCCACGTCCTCGGGCGTGCGGCCGTGCGTGGAGTTCCAGTATTGCGAGGATACCACGGGCATGCGCGCTATCGTGAAATATTTATTGAGCCGGTCGAAGGAGGCCGAAGCGCCGCCCCGACGGCAGTTTACGATGGCGGCGGCCGGTTTGAAGGCATACTGGCCGGATTTGGCGTAAAAAAGACGATCCAAAAATGCGCAGAGCGCGCCGTTCGGGCCCGCGTAATATACGGGTGAGGCGACCACCAGCCCGTCCGCCTCACGCAGCAGGTCTATACATTCGTTCACGCCGTCGTCCGTGAATACGCATTTTCCGGTGCAAAAGCACTTTGCGCAGTCTATGCAGCCGTGTATCGCGCGCGTTCCCAAATGGAACACCGTGGTTTCTATTCCCAGAGATTCCAGCCTGTTTTTCACCTCGCTAAGCGCTGTGAAGGTCGTTCCGTTTTTGCGCGGACTGCCGTTTATAAGCAATACGTTCATATCGTATGGAGCATGAAGCGCCGCCGCGGCCGCGTTTTTGAAGCCGTATGGACTGAGCGCTATGCCCTCGCCACCACCTTTCGTTCCGTTTTTTTCAACAATATCAATTATAACGGCGCAGGCCTCTTAATGCAAGACGCGCAACGCGGAGCGCTTTTGGGATTTATTAACTGCGGGGAATATTTGATGAACTATTCCTTTACAAGCCAATCTCCAAGTATGTATAATATAACAATGAGAGAATCGAGATTGATAATTGATGGTACGGTGCCGCTGTTTGAGAGGCTGGTGAAAACCGGCAAGCCGGTGGTGCTGTATGGAATGGGAAACGGCGCGGACAAGATAATCCACTATCTTAAAAAATATGATGTGGAGCTGGCGGGGGTTTTCGCGAGCGACAGCTTTGTGCGCGGCCACAGCTTTCACGGCCTGCCCGTGATGACATACGCTCAGGCGAAGGAAACGTTCGGAAATATGGTGGTGCTGGTGGCTTTTGGCACGCACCGCGAAAACGTTATATCGAACATACTGGAGATCGCGGCGGAGCAGGAGCTTTACGCGCCCGATATAGACGTGGCCGGACGAGGTATATTTGACCGCGATTATTTCGAGCAAAACGAGCAGTGGCTGGATGAGGTGTACGACCTTTTAGAGGATGAAGAATCCCGCGAGGTGTACAGGCGGCTCATAAACTACAAGCTGAGCGGGAGCCTGGACACGCTGATGGGCGCCGAGTCTGACAGGGAGACCGCTTACCGCGAGATATTGGAGCTGCGCGGTGACGAGGTGTATGTGGACGGCGGCGCGTACGACGGCGATACTGTGCGCGAATTTATAAACCATGTCAAAACATACCGCAAGATATACGCAATAGAGCCGGACAGCCGGAGCTGTGCCAAGCTCATAAGCAATACGGAGCGGCTTTCAGATATAGAATGCATGAATCTCGCGCTTGGAAACCGCACGGAGGATATAAGCTTTGGCGGCGAGGCGGGAAGGCAGTCTTCCGTGGGCGGAAGGGTGATGGTGGCGCAAAACAGGATAGACAATATAGCGCCGGACGCCACATTCATAAAGCTGGATGTGGAGGGCTACGAGACCGCTTCGGTGATGGGGGCGCGCGAGGTAATAAAGCGAAACAAGCCCAAGCTGCAGGTGGCCGCCTATCACAAGAATATGGACATGCTCATGCCATTGACCGTGAAGGAGATACGCGGGGATTACAAGGTCTATATAAGGCATTTCCGCTGCGTGCCCGCCTGGGACACATATTTTTACTTCGTGTAAAATTTTAAACGTTTATCAAAGGCTCGCGCTCTTTGCAGCGCGGGTCTTTTTTGTAGTTAAAAAATTTAAATATGAGATTGACAAAACATTAAAAGAATAGCATAATATCTTTATATGAAACTTGTTTTAGTTTCAAAAGAAAACAAGCAATTCGGAGGGGTGAGATAATGGAATTTACGCTGGAAGAACTGCTGGCGCAGGAAGAGCAGCTGCAATTCAATGGCTTTTCACACGAGGCGGCGCTAAAGCTGGGGCTTACAATACTGGACTGTGCCAAAGAAAGCGGGCATGGGCCGGTCGCCGTGAATGTGGAGCTGAACGGTACATCTTTGTTTTTGCACCTTATGGAGGGAACGAATCAGGACAATATAGCCTGGATAGCGCGCAAGAAAAGGGTGGTGGACAGATTCCATCACAGCTCGCTGTATATGGGCATGGAACGGAAGAGCAAGGGAGAGGATTTTAACGAACTACTTCCCAAGGGCGAATATCAGGCGCTGGGCGGCTCCTTTCCGCTCATTGTGAAAAATGTGGGAGTGGTGGGCAGCGTAACCGTTTCCGGCCTGCCGGACAGGCTGGACCACAAGGTGTGCACGGACGGCATAAGGCGATATCTGGATGAAAATGGACACTGATCTACATGTATTCAACATACAGCGTTTTAGCGTGCATGACGGCGAGGGTGTACGCACCACCATATTCTTTAAGGGCTGCCCGCTGAGCTGCCCGTGGTGCGCCAACCCCGAATGCAACCTGCCCTATCATACGGACAAAACGTATACGCAGCAGGAGCTGCTGGAAATAGCGCTCAAGGATGTTGAGTTCTACAAAAAATCGGGCGGCGGGGTTACGCTCTCGGGCGGCGAACCGCTGCAAAGCGAGGGTGCGGCGGCGTTTTTGGCGCTGCTGAAGCAAAACGGAATAGACACCTGCGTGGAAACGAGCGGTTACGTAGCGGCGGAGCGCTTCGAAAGCGCGCTGCCATATATAGACAGCCTGCTGCTGGATCTCAAGCACCCGGACGCGGCGGTGCACCGCGAGGTAACGGGCGTGGATAATGCGCTTATATTGCAAAACGCGGCGCGCGCGATGAGGTGCGAAGTGGCGGTCACCGCCAGAATACCCGTTGTTAAGGGCGTGAACGATTCGCCTGAGGCCACAGAGGGTTTTATAAGGCAAATGGAGGAGCTGGGTATAAAAACGGTACATCTGCTGCCGTTTCACCAGTTCGGAGAAAAGAAATGGGAAGAGCTGGGGCTCAGCTATAGTTTTGAGGGAGTGCCCAGCATGAGAGATGAGGAGCTTGCGGACATGGCGCGGGCATTTAAAAAGAGGAATTTTACCGTTCAAATAGGCGGATAGGAGATAGAGAAAATAATGAGCGAATACTTTGGAAAATCAGGCGGCAGGATAAGTGCTTTCAGGGAGGAGCTGCTCTCCACCGTGCCCACCATATGCACGCAGAGAGCGGTATATACCACGCAGACATACAAGGAGCACGCGGACAAGCAAATAAACATAAAGCGCGCGTTGGTGCTGAAAAACGTGCTGGAAAATATGGACATATACATAGAGCCGCACACGCTGCTGGTGGGAAATCAGGCCAGCGCGAACAGGGCGGCGCCCATATTCCCAGAATATGCGATGGATTGGGTGGTAGACGAGCTGGACAGCTTCGAAAAGAGGGACGGCGACGTTTTCACAATAACCGAGGAAAACAAAAAGGTACTGCGCGATATGTATCCCTATTGGAAAAACGCCACGCTCAAGGACAAGGGCTACGCCGCCTTTCCGCCCGCTTCGCGGCTGCTTTACGACCTCGGCATAATAAAGACGGAGGGCAACATAACCTCGGGCGACGCGCATGTGGCGGTGAACTATGAGCGCGTGCTGCAAAAGGGTCTGGTGTATTATAAAGAAGAGGTGGCGAAGGCCAAGGCGGCGCTCGATCTGGCCGATTTCGCCCAGCTAAAAAAATCCTACTTCTACGACGCGGTGGAAATAGTTTTGGACGCCGTGGTGATGTTCAGCGAAAGGTATGCCGCGCTGGCGGAAGCTCAGGCGCAGAGTGCGGACGAGCCGCGCAAAAGCGAGCTTTTGGAGATAGCGCGCATATGCCGCAAGGTGCCGCTATATCCGGCGCAGAGCTTCCACGAGGCGCTGCAATCCGTATGGCTGCTGCATTTGGCGCTTCAAATAGAGTCAAACGGGCATTCGCTCTCCTACGGCAGGCTGGATCAGTATGCCTATCCATATTACAAATATTCGCTGGAGCAGGGCAGCAGCAAGGAGGAGCTTTCCGAGCTGCTTGAAAACCTCTGGCTCAAAACATTCACCATAAACAAGGTGAGAAGCTGGTCTCACACCAAGTTTTCGGCGGGCAGCCCGCTCTACCAAAACGTTACTGTGGGCGGCCAAACGGCGGAGGAAAAGGACGCGGTGAACGAGCTTTCCTACGCCATACTAAAGAGCGTGGCGCGCATAAGGCTGCCCCAGCCCAACCTGACCGTGCGCTACCACAAGGGGCTTACGCAGGAATTTATGCGCGAGTGCGTGGAGGTGATACGGCTGGGCTTCGGCATGCCCGCCTTCAACAGCGACGAGATAATAATACCCTCCTTCATAGAGAAGGGCGTATCGCACGACGACGCTTACAACTACAGCGCAATAGGCTGCGTGGAGGTGGCGGTGCCCGGAAAGTGGGGCTACCGCTGCACGGGCATGAGCTTTCTGAACTTCCCCAAATCGCTGCTGATCGCGCTGAACGACGGCATAGACCCCAAGAGCGGCAAGCGTGTGTGCAAAGGCTACGGCCACGTGAAGGACTACACGGATTTTGAACAGGTCATGAAGGCCTGGGACGAGACCATACGCGAATTTACCCGCCACTCCGTTATATTGGACAGCTGCGCGGACATGGTGCTGGAGCAGGAGGTGCCCGATATACTCTGCTCTGCGCTAATAGACGATTGCATAGATCGCGGCAAAACGCTTAAAGAGGGCGGCGCGGTGTACGATTTCATAAGCGGCCTGCAGGTGGGCATAGCCAACCTCGGAGATTCGCTGGCCGCCATCAAAAAGTGTGTGTTTGAGGATAAGGCGGTCACGGGCGCGCAGCTTTGGGACGCTATGCTGGCGGATTTTGAGGGCGAACAGGCCGAGGGCGTGCGCAGGCTGCTCATGGAAGCGCCGAAATACGGCAACGACGACGATTATGTGGACGATCTTACCACGAACGCTTACGACAGCTATATAGACGAGATAGCCAAGTACAAAAACACGCGCTTCGGGCGCGGACCAATTGGCGGCTGCTATTACGCGGGCACATCCTCCATCTCGGCCAACGTGCCGCAGGGCGCGGTTACGCTGGCCACGCCGGACGGCCGCAAGGCGGGCGAACCGCTGGCGGAGGGCTGCTCTCCTAGCCATGGCGTGGACGTGAACGGACCCACGGCCGTGCTAAAAACGGTGGCCAAGCTGCCCACGGATAAAATAACGGGCGGCGTGCTGCTCAACCAGAAAACGGTGCCCACCATGCTGGAGCGTGAACGCGACAGGGACAAGCTCATAATGATAATACGAACCTTCTTCGATTCTTTGAAGGGTTTCCACGTGCAATACAACGTGGTTTCCAGAGACACGCTGCTGGACGCGCAGCAGCACCCGGAAAAGCACAGGGATCTCATAGTTCGCGTGGCGGGCTACAGCGCGTTTTTCAACGTGTTGTCCAAAAACACGCAGGATGATATCATAGAGAGAACGGAGCAGGTAATATAGAGCGGAGTTTTTCCGCTTGCGCGACGCAATACTGAGAGGTGCTGCATATGCTGGAAAGACAACTGAAAATACTGGAAATACTGAACAGGGAAGAGCGCATAGACGTAAGCGCGCTGGCCGATATGCTGGATGTGTCCACCGTCACCATACGCAAGGATCTCATGTTTTTGGAGCAGGAGAACCTTGTGAAGCGTGTGCACGGCAGCGCCGTGATAACCTCGCGCGACGATATAAATTTCAGGATGGCCTACAGCTATGAGGTGAAAAAACGCATAGCCAAGCTGGCCGCCAGTCAGGTGAAGGACGGCGATACCATAATGATAGAGTCCGGCTCCACCTGCGCTCTTTTGGCCGTGGAGGTCTCCACCAACAGAAGCGATATAACGATCGTTACGAATTCGGCCTTCATAGCGGAGCACATACGCCAAAACAAGGAGGCCAGGGTGGTGCTGCTGGGCGGAGATTATGACGCTATGGCGCGCGTGATGGTGGGCCCGCTGGTGCGGCTGTGCGCCAAGGAATATTACGTGGAAAAATTCTTTGTTGGGGTGGACGGTTTTTCCGCGGATTATGGCTTCCACAACCTGAACATAATGCGCTCAGAGGCGGTGCGGGTCATGGCCGAATACGCGGAGCAGACCATCGTGCTCACCGATTCCAGCAAGTTTTCGCGCCGTTCGGTAAACAAGCTGCTGCCCCTCTCCAAGGTGCACGGCGTAATAACGGACGACGGTATACCCGCCGATACGCTCAAATTTTTGCGGGATAAGGGAATAGACGTACAGGCGGTAGAGAGTTAGTATAAGGAGGCGATAATGGAAAAGGTATATTCTATAGGTGTGGACGCGGGCGGCACAAAGACCGCCTACGGGCTGTTTCGCGAAGGAAAGCTCATAGACCGTTTTCAGTACCCCACGGACACGAATGCGGACGGCTACATTTTTTCGGATAAGCTGCTGGAAACGGTTTTCGACATATTGAAAAAGCACGATATAAGCCTCGGCGAGCTCAAGGGAGTGGGCGTGTGCATGCCCTCCTACGTGCTTTTCGACGAGGGGCATATATGCATGACGTCGGTAATGACCCGCGTGAAGGAATTCCCCATGGGCAGATATCTGTCCGGCAAGATAGACACAAAAATAGTGCTGGATAATGACGCGAATTGCGCGGCGTTGGCGGAGCACAGGCAGGGCGCGGGCAGGGGGGCGCAGCACATGGTGTATGTGGCCACCAGCACGGGCATAGGCGGCGGGCTTATAATAAACGGCCAGCTTTTCCGTGGCAGCTATGGTTTTGCGGGCGAGTGTGGGCACATGCTGGCTACGCCCAACGAGGGCATAGAGTGCGGCTGCGAAAACAAGGGCTGCTTTATGTCCTACGCTTCGGGACGCTACGCGCCGCAGCATGCCGCGCACAAAATAGAAAACGGCTGCGAAAGCCTGCTGTGCGGCGCTGAAAAGCTGGATTGCGAAAGCATTGTGGCCGCCTACGGCAAGGGCGACGCGCTTGCGGCGGAGACTATAGACCAAATGGCCTATTACCTCGCCTGGTGCGTATACAATGTTTACCAACTGCTAAATATAAACACATATGTTTTTGGCGGCGGCCTTGTGAACCTTGGCGGGCTGCTGTTTGACGGAATGAAGGAACATTTCAATTCTTTTGACCACGTAAAAAGACCGGTATATTTCAAATTTGCGGAGCTGGAGAAGGATTTTGGCATCATAGGCGCGGCGGAGCTGCTCAACGATTAATAAAAAACGGTGTACATAAGTGAATAATACCCTGGGAACGGACATAGAAGGCTTGCTGGAAAATTGCGACATAAGGCTTGAGTTTTGCGAACGATTCGATAATAAGAGCAGCATATGGAATTTTATGCGTCACAAGCATGAATTTCATGAATTGCTGTACTTTTTGAACGGCAGCGCAAAGACGGATATAGAGCAGGATCATGTGGATGTGAACATGTACGATATAGTGATATATCCCAAGGGAATGTATCACCAGGAGCATATAGACCCGCAGGTTAAAAACGAGGTTCTGTGCTGCTGGGTGGATATGCCGGGCGTGGATATACCCGGTGTAATACATGTGCAGGACAGGGGCGGCGAAATAAAAATGCTTATGGACGCGCTGCACAAGGAGCATAAAACCGAAAACCCCTCGAAGCTGCTTATGGACAGCTATATAAAGTCTATTTTTGTGTTGATTTCAAGAAAGGCATATCTTTCCAAGCCCCCGGAAGAGCCTGTGGACAGGGTGATAATGTATATGCAGGATCATTTCAAAGAGTATATCACGGTGGAGGATCTCGCCGGCCTCATAAACGTAAGCCAATCCTATGTCGCGCGTATATTTCGTAAAAAGGTGGGCACCACACTCATGGAGTATCTTATGCTGCTGCGTATAGAGGCGGCCAAAAAGCAGCTTTCCACCACAAATAAAACGGTGGAGGATATAGCCTTTGAGGTGGGCTACAACTGCCCAAAATATTTTTGCCGCACATTTAAAAAAGTGACGGGCATGTCTCCCAGAGAATACAAAAAAAGCATAAGTTCATAATAATGCACCTTTCCGACGGAATACTGGGGTGTATTTTTTGCGTTATTTAACTATTATAAACGAAAGCATAATAATTTACAAACGAAACCAAGACGTGTATTTTAACCAAGGCGAGAAAATTCAATAAAAAATCACCAAGCCTGAGCAATGAAGTAATTTATTATTGCTTAAATCATCTAATTTTTGGAGGAAGAACAATGAAAAAAATCCTATTTGTAGTGTTGGCTCTTATGTTGACAATTTCTCTGGTAGCATGCAGCACACCCGCTCCCGCTGCGTCCGAAGCGGCTCCTGCGGCCGCACCGGCTTCAGAAGCACCGGCTTCAGAAGCGCCTGCGGCATCTGAGGCGGCTCCCGCTGCTGACGCGGCTTCGGAAGCTCCGGCGGCACCCGCTTCGGGCGAAATGACGAAGGCGGTATTCATATCGGATTTCGCTAACGAGTCTCAGGCATACGCTTCCAAGGTGTTCAAGCAGGATGCCGAAAAATACGGCTTCGACCTCACGCTGATGGACGGCAAGGGCGACGCTCAGACGCAGGCGCAGGCCGTGGGCAATGCCGTTGCGCAGGGCGCGAAGGTTATATTCATAAATCCTTTCGACGTTAAGGCAATAGTTCCCAGCCTCACCGAGGCCAAGAACGCCGGCGTAAAAATAGGCATGTTCTCCTCCGACCTTGGCCCGGAAGCCGCAGACGCGCGTGACTGGTTCGTGGGTGCGAACGATAACGATGCGGGCGTATACGCCGCGCAGGCCATAATGGAAAAATTCCCGGATGGCGCTAAGATAGTTGAGGTTATGGGTCAGGCCGGTCACGACGCGCAGATAAAGCGTCACGACGGTTTTGCCGCCACCATAGAGGGCTCAAACATAGAGGTGCTGGATTCTCAGGCGGCCGCGCAGTGGTCCACAGCCGATGCGCTGGCGATAATGGAAGACTTCATAGTTAAAAACGGCGACCAGATAGACGCGGTTTTCTGTCACTGGGATAACGGCGCGAAGGGCGTTATAGAGGCTCTCAAGGCCGCTAACATGAACGACGTGTACGTTGTGGCCGTGGATGGCTGCAAGGCCGGCTTCGATCAGGTAAATTCCGGCGAGCAGGGCGCCACAATAATGCAGAACTTCATAACGATGGTAAACGACAGCTTGGCCGTTGCTCAAAAATCTGTAGCGGGCGAGCAGGTTGAACCCGTTAACTTCATAAAGTTCGACATAATCACAAAGGACAACATAGGCGATTTCGAAGTACCCGAATGGTAATATAAGTGCAAACAGCGCACCGCCGCGCCCCCGCTACCCAAGGGGGCACGGCGGAAGTGCGTTTAAGAGGTAGTATTACTCAGTGAAAACAGGAGGCGGAAGGTGGAGAGAATTGCGGTCATAACGGGCGGTTCGTCCGGCATTGGAAAGTCGGCGGCGCGCCTGTTTTTAGAAGAGGGATATTCCGTGCTTATAACGGGTACGGACGAGGCGAAGCTTATGAGCGTCAGCGAAGAGTTTGCGCAAAGCGGGCTATCGGTGGAAACCTGCCGCGCGGATGTTTCGGCCGAGGCGGAGGCGGAAAAGCTGGCGGCGCATATAGCGGAGCGTTTCGGCGGCTGCGATGTGCTGGTGAACAACGCGGGCGCTTTCAAAGGCGGCCTGCTGCACGACGCGCAAACGGCGGATTATGACCTTTTGTTTGACGTGAATGTGAAGGGTGTGTTTTTCATGACGAAACACTTCATGCCTCTTCTCAAGCAGCGCCGGGGGAGCGTGGTGAATGTGGCCTCCATCTGCGGTATGAACGGGGACTACAACATGCCGCTATACTGCGCGGCCAAGGCGGCGGCTATATCGCTCACACGTTGCGCGGCTTTGGATTACGGCAAAGACGGCGTGCGCATAAACGCTGTTTCGCCCTCAGCCACCAAGACGCCCATGTTTTTGAACGGCTCGCAGCAGGATGTAATAGACGCGTTTGAGGCGGCCGCGCCCGACGGACGTATAGGGCAGCCCGAGGAGGTGGCGCAGGCCATATACTTTTTGGCCTCGGATAAGGCCAGCCATATCACCGGGCAAAACATAGCGGTGGACGGCGGAATTTCGGCATGGACCGGCCAGCCGAAGCAGGATAAGGGGAAATAAAGGGCATACTCCCGCCCTGGAAACGAAATAGGAGATATTCAAATGGATAACGATTTAATTCTATCAGTTAAAGAAATTTCAAAATCTTTTCCCGGCGTAAAGGCGCTCAACAATGTTTCCATAGACGTAAAAAAAGGCGTTGTGCACGGAATAGTGGGCGAGAACGGCGCGGGGAAATCAACTTTGATGAAAATACTCTCCGGAGTGTACACAAAGGATTCGGGCACGGTGATATTTGACGGCGAGACAATAGAGCACACCACGCCCGTGGAATCCTTGAACAGGGGACTCAGCATAATCTATCAGGAGTTCAATCTGGTGAATACCATGACGGTGGGCGAAAATATTTTCTTGGGACGCTTCAAGGAAATGGACGGCATGAAGGGTACGCACAAAAAGGCGCGCGAGCTTTTAGACAGCATAGGCTGCAAAATAAAGACCACATCCTACGTGGAGGAGCTCAGCGTATCCGAAAAGCAGATGGTGGAGATCACCAAGGCGCTTTCCTTCAACTCTAAGCTGATTATAATGGACGAGCCCAGCAGCTGCCTCACAACGGACGAGCTAAAGGGGCTTTACGAAATTATAAATCACCTCAGAAACGACGGTATTTCCATAATATACATAAGCCACAAGCTGGACGAGATATTCGACCTGTGCGACATTGTGACCATCATGCGAGACGGCAACGTGATAGACACCAAGGTGATTGCCGAGCTCACGCGCGACGATATGATAGCCAAGATGGTGGGCAGGCCGATAGAGCAGGAATATCCGGAACGCGCGCAAAACATAGGCGAAGTGCTCATGGAGGTGAAAAATCTCAACTCCAACAAGCTAAAGGATATATCATTCGAGCTCAGAAGGGGCGAGATACTGGGCTTTGTGGGGCTGGTGGGCGCCGGCCGAACGGAGATCGTGCGCGCTATATTCGGCGCGGACAAGCTCAAGGGGCACCAGATACTCATAGACGGCAAAGAGGTGGTGATCAAAAAGCCGCAGGACGCCATAAAGGCGGGCATTGCGCTTTTGCCTGAGGATAGAAAGATACAAGGCCTGGTGCTGCCGTTCAGCGTGGAATCCAATATTTCCATGGCTATACTGAATAAGATAAAAAAGATGGGCTTTGTGGATAAATCCAAGGAAAAGGAAATAGCCGAAAAGCACATAGCGGCTCTCGCCATAAAAACGCCCTCCGCCAAGACCAAGGTGGAAAACCTTTCGGGCGGCAACCAGCAAAAGTGCATAGTTGGCCGCTGGCTGGAAACCAGCCCCAAGGTGCTGATATTGGACGAGCCCACGAGGGGAATAGACGTGGGCGCAAAATATGAGATATACCTGCTAATGAAGCAGGTGGCCGAAAACGGAGGCTCTGTGATATTGATTTCCTCCGAGCTGCCCGAGGTGCTGAACATGAGCAACAGGGTGCTTACGATATGCGACGGAAAAATAACGGGCGATTTTGACCCGACCACGGACAGTGCACACAATATTATGGATAAGGCCATAGGATAAGGGGTGAGGATATGGAAATGAAAGCAAATCGGGTTTCCGGTTTTTTGAAAAACAATCTGGTATTGATAACCATAGTGGTGCTTGCTCTTGCCACGGCCATAGTGCAGCCAAACTTTATATCCGGCGCTAACATAACGAACATAATTCGGCAGTTCGGGCCGCTGGCCTTCGTTTCGCTGGGCATGACCTTCGTTATAATGGGCGGATTCATAGATCTTTCGGTGGCGGGCATAATATCGCTTGTGGTAGTGGTGACTATGTCGCTCATAGAGCCGCTCGGCCAGCTTCCCGCCATACTGATAGGCATTGGCGTGGGCGCGCTGGCGGGCTACATAAACAGCCTGCTCATAATAAGCTCGGGCGCACTCTCAAGTGCGGAGGCATTGTTTATCACCTTCGGCATGAGCCTTGTGTACGGCGCTATAGCGCTTGTTATAGCGGGCGGCAACACAACGCATCTAAGCTCTGTGAACGCGGATATATCAATATTCGAAACGCTGGGGCAGGGCGATATAGGCTTTATATCCGTTTCGTTCATACTGTTTTTGATATGCTTGGCCATATTGTATATCTTCCAAACAAAAACATTCCTCGGCCGATCCATAATGCTTACGGGCGGAAACAAGACGGCGGCGCAGCTTTCGGGCATACCCGTAAAGCTGAGCATACAAACCATATACACCATATCCGGCATAATGGCGGCGGTGGGCGCGCTGGTGCTCTTCTCGAGGGCAACGACGGCTTCGCCCGTTATAGGCAAAAACTTTGAGACGAACGCCATACTGGCCGTTGTGGTGGGCGGAACCACGCTCAAGGGCGGCAACGGCGGCGTGCTGCGCACCGTGCTGGGCGTGCTGCTGGTGACGCTGCTTTCCAACTGCCTCAACCTGCTGGGCGTCAGCGTGTATATGCAAATGGTGCTGAGAGGCGCCATACTTATCATAGCCATCTGGCTTGAGAACCGCAGGTAGAAGGGGGATAAAGGTATGAATACTTTAGAAAATCAAGCCGGAACGGGCAAGGGAAAAACCATACTTAATATAATAACAAAGCAAAAGGCGCTGGTTGCCATAATAGGCCTATTCATAATGATGGCCATACTCAATCAGGCGTTCTATTCCACCTACAACATAATGGAGCTGCTGAAAGCGGGTTCCGTGCTGCTGGTGCTGGCCTTCGGCGTTACGCTTACCGTAATATGCGGAGGCTGCGATCTTTCGATAGGCAGCGTGATGTGCCTTTCGGGCATAGTGGCTATAATGTTCATGCAATATATGCCCATGCCGCTGGCCATACTGCTGGGACTGGCCTCCGGCATGGCGGTGGGCTTTGTGAACGGCTACCTCATTGTTAAGCAAAAGACGGAGCCATTCATAATAACGCTGGGCATGAGCATACTTTTGAAGGGTGTGTGCCAGCAATTGACGGACGCGCGGCCCATAGCGGCGACCGACCCCAATTTTCAGCTCATATCCAACGGCAAAGCCTTTGGTGTGATACCCAACATAGTGCTTATAATGCTGGCCGTGTTCGTGCTGATGTCGCTGCTACTGCGTTACACATCATTCGGCAGAAATTGCTACGCGATAGGCGGAGATTATGACGTGGCGGCCTATTCGGGCATAAACGTTATACGCACAAAGTGGATGACCTACGTTATCTGCGGCTTCACGGCGGCGCTGGGCGGCATAATGCTTTCCTCGCAGCTGAATTCCGGCTCGTCAACCTATGGCGACACCACCGCGCTGCTGGTGAACTGCGGCGTTGTTGTGGGAGGCACCTCCTTTGCGGGCGGCGTGGGCGGAATGTGGCAGTCGGCGATCGGCCTGTTCGTTTTCGCCATGCTGAACAACTGCCTCAACCTGCTGGGAATAGACCCGTACATACAGCAGATATTGCAGGGCGCTGTTATAGTGGCCATAATCTGGGCGGATTGCTACGGCAGAAAACGCAAGCGCGAGACAGTGTGACATAAAGGAGACAATAAATTGAAGGAACAAAACTATCTTGATAACCTGGTGGGTGTTTTCGGGCACCCGGTGGCGGAAAACCCGGGCGTGGTGATACAGGAGGCGGCCTTTGCCCAAATGGGGCTTGCGCGCTGGCGGTTCCTCACCATAGACGTTGCGCCAGAGGATATAAAGGCCGCTGTTGACGGTCTCAAAGCTTTCAAAATGCGGGGAATAAACTGCACCATGCCGCACAAAATAAACGTGCTGCAATATCTGGACGAAATTTCGGACAGCGCGCGGCTCATAGGCGCGGTGAACACCATTGTGAATACAAACGGTGTGCTTTTCGGAGAAAATACGGACGGTAAGGGTTTTATAGAGTCGCTGGAGGAAAACGGCATAGACCCCAAAGGCAAGCGCATCGTTATGCTGGGCGCGGGCGGCGCGGCGCGTGCGATAGGCGTGGAGCTGGCGCTTCGCGGCGCGGGCAGCCTGACCATAGTGAACCGCCCGGAGGACAGGGAGCTGGGTCTGGCGCTCGCGGAAGTATTGGAGCAGCTTTGCCCGAGCGTGGAATATGTGGATTGGAGCGGCGCTTACGGCATACCGGCCGACACGGATATTTTCATAAACGCCACATCTATAGGGCTGTACCCCAACGTGGACGATCTGCCAAATATAGACACGGAAAGCCTGCTGCCATCCATGTTTGTGCAGGACGTTATACCCAATCCCGCGGTCACGCCGCTTATAAAGCTGGCGCGGGAGAAGGGCGCGCGCTGCAACACAGGCATGGGTATGCTCATAAATCAGGCGGCGATAAACATAGAGCTGTGGACGGGTAAAACGCCCGACAAGGCTGTAATGCTGGCCGCGCTGGAAGAAGCGCTGGGCTGAGGGGAGGAAGATTCATGCAGATTCAGCCGGGTGAGAGAATAGCAAAGCTGAAAGCGCGGCTTTACGCGGAGGAGCGCTGCCTTTCAATAGAGCAGGCGCGCATAGTTACGCAGGTGTACCGCCAAAACGAGGGTATGAGCCCCTGCCTGCTGCGTCCGCTGGCGCTCAAGGAAACGCTGGAGCGAATAGAGATACGCATAGACGCGGGCGAGCTGATTGTGGGAAACCGCACGGCGGGCATTCGCGGGGGCGTGGTGTTCCCCGAATCCGGTTTGGGCTGGGTGGATAGGGAGATCGACGGCATAGCCACCCGTGAGCAGGATATTTTCAACGTGAGCGAACGGGATATAGCCGAGTTTCGGCGCGATATACTGCCCTTTTGGCGCGGCCGAACGCTTGAGGACGTGCTGGACGAGCGCATAGGCGAGGAAATGCGCGCCATAGGCAGGGTGGCCAAAATAAACCAGACCGATCACGCGCAGGGGCACATCTGCCCCAACACGGAAAAATGGCTGCGCGTCGGGCCGGCGGGTCTTTTGCGTGAGGCGGAGCAGCTAGCCCGGGCTGTTCCCGAACGAGCCGATTTTTACACGGGCGTGGTCTATGCCATGCAGGGGGCGATAGCCTTCATGAAGCGATACGCGGCGCTTGCCGAGCGGCTCAAAAACGAAGCGGGCTACGACGCGGCCGAGATGGAGGAAATTTCACGCGTGTGCGGCGCGCTGGCGCAGCGGCCGGCGGAGAGTTTCAGAGAGGCGGTGCAGAGCCTTTGGTTCTTGTTCGTGCTGCTGCAAGCGGAGTCAAACGCTTCCTCTTTTTCGCCGGGCAGGATGGACCAGTATATGCTGCCCTACTACGAGCGCGATATAAAGAGCGAAGAGCTCACGCGGGAGGCCGCGCTGGAGCTTATTGAAGCGCTGTATATAAAATTCAACGAGATAGTGTATATGAGAAGCGCGGCGGGCGCGAAATATTTTGCCGGCTTCCCCATAGGCTTCAACATAGCCATAGGCGGGCAGGACGGAAGCGGATCGGATGCCTCAAACGAGCTGAGCTTTTTGTTTCTGGATGCGCAGGAGGCGCTGGGGCTGCCCCAGCCCAATCTTTCCGCGCGCGTATTCGGTGGCTCCTCGGCCGAGTTTTTGCGGCGCTGCGCCCAGGTGATAGGCAAGGGCAGCGGTATGCCGCAGCTTTTCAACGACGAGGCTGTGGTGCCCGCTCTGACCGCCAAGGGCATAGCGGAGGCGGACGCGAAGAATTACGCGATAGTGGGCTGTGTGGAGCTTACCACAATGGGCAACAACCTGGGCTGGAGCGACGCGGCAATGTTTAACCTCGTGAAGGCGCTGGAGCTGGCGCTCAACGACGGCGTGTGCCTTTTAAGCGGTGCGCAGATGGGCGCGAAAACGGGTACGCTGCTCGATTTTGACAGCTATGAGGATGTGGAACGCGCGCTTTGCGCTCAGGTGAAATTCTTCTTCGACAGGATGATAGACTGCTGTGACGTGGTGGACAGGGCACACGCCGAAATACTGCCCTCGCCACTGCTCTCGGCGGTGATAGACGGCTGCATGGAGAAGGGCGTGGACGTTACGGCGGGCGGCGCGATATACAATCTTTCGGGCATACAGCTAATACAGTGCGCCAACGTGGCGGACAGCCTGGCCGCGCTCAAATACCTCGTTTACGATGAAAAGCAGGTGAGCAAAGAAGAGCTTTTCGCCGCGCTTAAAAACAATTTCGAAAACCATGAGCTGCTGCGTTTGCGCCTTTTGAACAAAGCGCCCAAATATGGGAATGACGTGGAATGGGTGGACGAGACGGCGCATAAGTGGGTGAAATATTTCGCCGATATGCTGGGGAAACCCAAAAACGCGCGGGGCGGCATATACCACGCCGGGCTGTATACCGTTTCGGCGCATGTGCCCATGGGGCAAAACGTGGGCGCCACGCCGGACGGCAGATTCGCGCGCGAGCCGCTGGCGGACGGCGGCATGTCGGCCGTGTACGGGCGGGATATGAAGGGCCCCACCGCGCTGCTGAGATCCGTTTCGCGGGTGGACAGCAGCCTTGGAAGCAACGGGACGCTGCTCAACATGAAGTTTTTGCCAGTGTTTTTTGCCACGGAGGAGGGCATAGCAAAGTTTGTGAACCTCATCAGAGCATTTGTGGAGCTCAAGATCGGTCACGTGCAATTTAACGTGGTGAACGAAGCCGAGCTGCTGGCGGCGCAGGAGCGGCCGGAGAAATACAAGAGCCTCACCATTCGCGTGGCGGGCTACACGGCCTATTTCACCGAGCTGGCGCCCGACCTGCAAAACGAGATAATTGCCCGCACCTGCTACAGCGATTGTTAGGAATGATATGGAGACTGCAAATATATTCGAAATAAAACGCTTCGGCACGAACGACGGCGGCGGCATACGCACGGTCATTTTTTTGAAGGGCTGTCCGCTGCGCTGCCGCTGGTGCCACAATCCAGAGGGGTTATCCTCCGAGCGAGCGGTGTGGAGCGCGGTGGGAAGCTGTGTGCACTGCGGCTGTTGCGTAAAAAGTTGCCCTCATGGCGCTGTGGTGGAGAAAAACGGAAGCATAACGGTGTGCTCTGAGCTGTGCGATTTGTGCGGCGCTTGCGTGGCTGCCTGCCCCACCGGCTGCATGCGTTTTGATTCGGCGGAGATGAGCGTGGCGCGGCTTATGGAGGAGATACGCAAGGACGGCGTATTTTACCGCGAGGGCGGAGGCGTTACACTGAGCGGGGGCGAACCCACTTGCAGCGCGGATTTTTCGCTGGCGCTGCTGCGTGCCTGCCGCGCGGAGGGTATAAACACGGCGATAGAGACCTGCCTATACGCGGACGAGTGCACGGTGCGAAGCTTCGCGGCGGTATGTGACAGCATAATCGCCGACTTGAAGCTGGCGGACAGCGCGCGGCACGAATACGAAACGGGCAGGCCGAACGATGTGATTTTGCAGAACATAAAGCTGCTGGCCGAGATACACGACGATGTTACGATTCGCGTACCGCTGATTCCCGGCCACACGGCGGACGAGGAAAACCTTACCGCCATAGCCGAAATATTGGCCGAAACCGGTCTGCCGGTGGAGCTTATAAACTTCAACCCGCTGTGCGTGGGAAAATATGAGGCCTTGCAGTGGCGGTTTGTCGCGGAGGGCGAGACGCTTTCGCCTTTCACGCGGCAGCAGATGGAACACTTCAAAACTATAATAGAAAAATTTGGTATAAATACCGTTTGCAGATAGAGGGGTATGTATGTTGAAAAAGTTTTTGGATGACGCCGCAAGGGGTAATCCGGTGTATTTACATGAGTTCAGAAGGGCTATGGAAAGCCAAAAAGGTGGGGTGAGCTGCGCGCTGGAGCTCTCCTGCGGCGGCGTGCGCGAGTATTTTATACGCCTGGCGCAACCGCAAAACGAAGCGGAAGCGCGCATGCTAAAGGATTATTTTTACGCCAATATATATAACATGATATCGCTGCTGGGCGGTGTGCGGATGTTTGTGCGCGCGGAGGACGCCTTTGGGCGGGGGCTTGCTTATTCGCTCACGGAGGTGTTTGGCGTGCGGCAGCAAAAGGCGGAGCGCCGGGGTTACGCAAAGTGTTTGAACGTGGCGGACAGGATAAACGCCACGCTGGGCTTTCCGCCATTTTCCTTCAAAACGGAAGGAGAGGCGCGCGGCGGCAGGCGTGACGAGGGCGCCTGCGCGGATGTGGCGCAAATGTTCAACGCGGCGGCGGAGCGCGCGGGCAGCGGCTGTGTGCTGGGTATGGACATCGGCGGAACCAGCATAAAAACGGTGGGCGTGGTGGACGGTGAGATAATCTATCTAAAGGAGCGTATCTGGAACCCGGCCGCCATGACGGATATAGACGAGATAATAGGCAATATTTTGGCGGCGGCACGCGAGGCCAAGGCGGAGGTATGCAGCGCGGGCAGGCTGGACGGCATGGGCGTGAGCTTCCCCGACGTGGTGATACGCAACAAGATAGTGGGCGGCGAAACGCACAAAACGAACGGTGTGCGCGAGAGAAGCGCCGATTACGAAACCGAGTTCGCAAGGCTGACAAGCCTCAACGATACGCTTGAAAGCGAACTTTGTAAGCCGGGTGCGGGTGTGCGGATCATAAACGACGGGCCTATGGCGGCATTTACGGCGGCGGTGGAGCTGGCCTGCACGGCCGACCGCGCGCAGGTGGAGTGCGGTATTTTCGCCCACTCCATTGGAACGGAGCTGGGAACGGGCTGGATAGACGAGCGCGGCGAGGCGCCCGAATATCCGCTGGAGGGGTATAACTGCATAATCGATATAGGGAACTACACCGCGCGGGATTTCGCCGCGGAGGATGTGCGCAGCTTGCGCAACTATAATACAGACCTGCCCGGCACCTGCCAGAAATTTACGGGCATAAGCGGCGCTTTTCGCATGGCGGAGCGTATATACAGGCAAAACGAAGCGCTGCGCCAAGAGCTTTTCGATAAAAATTTTCTGACGGAGCAAAACGGAATTCTCGCAACTGTCACACGCCCGGTGGATATGCGGCGCGAGTTTATGGGGCATCTCATGCGCCAGATGGAGGAGGGCGTGCCGGAGGCTGCGCTTGTGTTTGAGGAGATGGGCAGAGCGCTTGCCGCCGTATATTTGGAGACAGAATATATAATAGACCCGGCGGTGAAAAGCAGGTTTTTGTTTGGAGGCTGCCTCAACAGCCGTGCCTGCTTTACTGCGATATGCGCGGGCGCGAAGGCTGTTAAGCCGGACATAGAGCTTATATCGGCGCTGGCGGAGCTGTGCTGCTCTCCGCTTATGAAAAAGCTGTACGAAATTGGCGATTCCGGCCAGTTTTCGCAGGCGGTGGGCGCCGTCCACTTCGCCATGATGTAGAGTGCGACGAAAAAACGTTATCCATAGCAAGGGCGCGCGGGTTTTGCCCGTGCGTTTTTGCGTATTTGTGAATTTTTTTCGCGGTATACCGAATATGTGCGCGCAATCTGATATAATGATTTCTGTAGTGTTATTTAGATAGAAAGTGAAGATTTGCGAGGCATATATGAAAGAAAAAATATTTGAGCTGCATTCAAATTACAGTCCATCGGGTGATCAGCCGAGGGCGATAGACGAGCTGTGTGCGGGCGTTCGAGCGGGCAAAAAATCTCAGGTGCTGCTGGGCGTTACGGGCAGCGGAAAAACATTTACGATGGCGAACGTTATAGCCAAAACAAACCGCACCGCGCTTATTTTGGCGCACAACAAAACGCTAGCGGCACAGCTGTACAGCGAATTTAAAGAGTTTTTCCCCAACAACGCGGTGGAATTTTTCGTTTCGTATTACGATTATTATCAGCCGGAGGCCTACGTGCCCGGGCGCGATCTTTACATAGAAAAGGACGCGACGGTGAACGAGGAGATAGACAAGATGCGCCACTCCGCCACCTCCTCGCTTTTAGAGCGCAGGGACGTTATAGTCATCGCCAGCGTTTCGTGCATATACGGCATTGGCGCGCCGGAGACCTACGCCAATCTTTCCGTGCCGCTTAGAGAGGGCATGGATCTGCCGCGCGAGGAGCTTTTGGAGCGGCTGGTGAACATAAACTTCACGCGCAACGATATGGATATGACGCGCGGCACCTTCCGTGTGCGCGGTGATGTGGTGGAGATAATACCCGCCAGCGAGATGGAGAAGGCCATACGTGTGCAGTATTTTGGCGACGAGATTGAGGAGATATACGAGGTGGACGCGCTGACCGGCAAAAAGCTTTCCAGGACGCAGTATGTGCTGCTTTTTCCGGCAACGCACTACGCAATGGACCCGGAGCTTGTGCGCGCACAGCTTCCCATAATTCAAAGGGATATGCTTGCGCAGGTGGAAATGTTTAAGGCGGAGGGCAAGCTTTTAGAGGCGGAGCGCATAACGCAGCGCACGCTGTATGATATAGAGATGCTAAAGGAGTTGGGATATTGTTCCGGCATAGAAAATTATTCTCGCTATTTTGACGGAAGAAAGCCGGGCGACGCGCCCTATTCGCTAATGGATTTCTTTCCGGAGGATTATTTACTGTTTGTGGACGAATCACACGCTACGCTGCCGCAGGTGCGCGCGATGTACAACGGCGATCAGGCGCGCAAAAAAATGCTGGTGGACTACGGCTTCCGCCTGCCCTCGGCATACGACAACCGTCCGCTAAAGTTTGACGAATTCAATCAGCGGCTCAATCAGGCCATATACGTTTCGGCCACGCCCGCCGTGTATGAACGCGAGCTGGCCGGCGGGCAGGTGGTGGAGCAGATAGTTCGGCCAACCGGCCTACTTGACCCCTCGGTGGAGATACGCAAAACGGAAGGCCAGCTAGACGATCTTTTGGACGAGATACGCGAGATCGCAAAGCGCAAGCGCCGCGTGCTGGTGACCACGCTAACGAAGAAGCTGGCCGAGCGGCTTACCGAATACTACACCGAAATGGGTGTGCGCGTGAAGTATATGCACAGCGAAATAGAGACGCTGGAGCGCATAGAGATAGTGCGCGGGCTGCGGCTGGGAGAGTTTGATGTGCTGGTGGGCATAAATCTGCTGCGCGAGGGTCTGGATATACCCGAGGTGGAGCTGGTGGCCATACTGGATGCAGATAAGGAAGGTTTCCTCAGAAACGAGACCTCGCTCATACAGACCATAGGCCGCGCCGCGCGAAACGAGCACGGCAGGGTAATATTATATGCGGACAAGATGACGCGCTCCATAAACGCGGCCGTGGGGGAGACCGACCGCCGCCGTGCCAAGCAGCAGCAGTATAACGAGGAGCACGGCATAACGCCCTCCACGATCTTGAAGGATATAAAGGAAAGCTTCACGCTCACGCAGAAGGTGGAGGAGGTAATAGACCTGCCCGAGGGCGAGCGCAAGATGCGCATAGATGTGCTTACGCAGCAGATGAAGGAAGCGGCGGCGGAGCTTGAATACGAGGTGGCCGCCAAGCTGCGCGATATGATAGAGGAGCTTAAAGCGGCGGAGAAGCCAAAGAAAAAATAAATGTGATACTAATTCCAAAGAAAACATATGTTTTCTTTGGAAGCGCCGCGACTGCGGCGTGGCATGTTCTGCGCAAGATCAGCGCAGAACGCGTCTGTCATTCCATATGCGCTTCGCGCTATAAAAAGTGTAAACACTTTTTAAATGGAATTGGTATGATATAATAGGTAAGGTATAGAAATTTTTAGATATAAACGGAGGCAGTTTTGGATCATCTACACATAAAAGGGGCGCGCGAGCATAATCTAAAAGATATAGACATCACGCTTCCCCGTGACAAATTTATAGTTATCACCGGGCTTTCTGGCAGTGGGAAATCTTCGCTGGCCTTTGACACTATATACGCTGAAGGCCAGCGGCGCTATGTGGAATCGCTTTCGGCCTACGCCCGCCAGTTTTTAGGCCAGATGGAAAAACCGGATGTTGACCTCATAGAGGGGCTTTCGCCAGCCATTTCAATAGACCAGAAAACCACGGCTAGAAACCCGCGCTCCACCGTGGGCACGGTGACCGAGATACACGATTATCTGCGCCTGCTGTACGCGCGCGCGGGCGAGGTGTACTGCACAAAATGCGGCAAGAAGATAACCCGCCAAACGGTGGATCAGATAGTGGACAGAATAATGGAGCTGGGCGAGGGCGCCAAGGTGATGATAATGGCGCCAGTTATACGCGCCAAGAAGGGCGAGCACAAGAAGGTGCTGGAGCAGCTTGCGCGCGAGGGCTTCACGCGCGCCTCCATAAACGGCGAGGTGCGTGAGCTGGATGAGGATATTGAGCTGGAGCGCCAAAAGCGGCACAGCATTTCCGCCGTGGTGGACAGGGTGATACTAAAGGCGGACAGCGTGAAGCGTCTCACGGATTCGGTTGAGACGGCGCTCAAGATGGCGGGCGGCCTGGTGATAGCGCACAATATGGATACGGGCGAGGATTTGCTCATGAACGAAAACTTTGCCTGCGTGGATTGCGGGGTCAGCATAGAGGAGCTTACGCCGCGCATGTTTTCTTTCAACAGCCCGTTTGGAGCCTGCCCGGCCTGCACGGGTCTTGGTATGATAATGAAAATTGACCCTGATGTGGTGGTGCCGGATAAAACAAAGACGCTGCGCGAGGGCGCCATAAAGGTGAGCGGGTGGAATTTTGGCATGGCGGGCACCATTGCCAAAAGTTATATGGACGCGCTCACAAAACGCTACGGCTTCAACGAGGATACCCCCTTTGAGCTGCTGTCTGACGAGGTGCAGCATGTGCTGCTCTACGGCACGGACGGCGAGAAGATGGAGATACACTATAGCGACACGAACGGCGCGGGCCACTACAAGGCGGCCTACGAGGGTATCATAAACAATTTGGAGAGGCGGTATATAGAGACCACCTCCGAATACATGAAGGGCGAGATAGAGGGATATATGATGGAAACGCCCTGCCCAGAATGCGGCGGAAAACGCTTCAAGCCGGAAACGCTTGCGGTGAAGATAGGCGGACTCAATATAGCCGAGCTATCCGATCTTTCAATACGCGCGGCGCGGGAGTTCATAAACACGGTGGAGCTTGACTACAAGCAAAAAATGGTGGCGGAGCGCGTGCTCAAGGAGCTGAACGCAAGGTTTGACTTCCTTTTGAACGTGGGGCTGGATTATCTCACGCTTTCGCGCGGGGCCAGCACATTATCGGGCGGGGAGGCGCAGCGCATACGCCTTGCCACGCAGATAGGCAGCGGCCTCATGGGCGTGCTGTACATACTGGACGAGCCCAGCATAGGCCTGCACCAGCGCGACAACGCAAAGCTCATAGGCACGCTGAAGGGTCTCAGAGACCTCGGCAATACGCTGATAGTGGTGGAGCATGACGAAGAGACTATGCTCACATCCGACCATATAGTGGATATCGGGCCGGGCGCGGGCGCTCATGGCGGACACGTGGTGGCGCAGGGCACGCCCAAGCAGATAATGGCAAACAATAAGAGCATAACAGGCCAGTATCTTTCGGGCAAAAAGAAGATACGCATACCCTCCAAGCTGCGTACCCCGCGCGAATGGTTAACAATTAAAGGCGCGCGGCAAAACAATCTAAAGAATATAGACGTTTCCATACCCACGGGCGTTATTACGGCGGTGACGGGCGTTTCGGGCAGCGGCAAGAGCACGCTCATAAACCACATATTGAAGGATGCGGCCATGCAGCATTTTTACCATTCCAAGGGTCGCCCGGGCGCGCACGACAGCATAGAGGGCTTTGAATACCTAGACAAGGTGGTGGATATAGACCAATCGCCCATAGGCCGCACACCGCGTTCCAACCCAGCCACATACACGGGTGTGTTCGACATAATACGCGATATTTTTACCATGACGAACGACGCCAAGGTGCGCGGCTATCAGAAGGGGCGGTTTTCCTTCAACGTGAAGGGCGGGCGCTGCGAGGCCTGCCGAGGCGACGGTATAATAAAGATAGAGATGCATTTTTTGCCGGACGTATATGTGCCCTGCGAAGTGTGCAAGGGTCAGCGCTACAACCGTGAAACGCTGGAGGTGCGCTACAAGGGCAAAAACATATACGAGGTGCTGGATATGACGGTGGAGGAGGCCTATAAATTTTTCGAGAACATCCCCCGCATAGAGAGCAAGATGAAGGTGCTTATGGATGTGGGGCTTTCCTACATAAAGCTGGGGCAGCCCTCAACAACGCTTTCGGGCGGAGAGGCGCAGCGCGTGAAGCTGGCCACACATCTTTCCAAGCGGCAGACGGGCAAAACGCTTTTCATACTGGACGAGCCCACCACCGGACTGCACATGGATGACACTAAAAAGCTGGTGAAGGTGCTGAACCGTTTGGCGAACAGGGGCAACACAGTGCTTGTGATAGAGCACAATCTGGACGTTATAAAGTGCGCGGACTACATAATAGACATGGGGCCGGAGGGTGGCGACCGCGGCGGCACTGTGATAGCGCAGGGCACGCCCGATCAGGTGGCGGCGGTGGAGCAGAGCTACACAGGCCAATATCTAAAGCGTATATTTGAGAACGCCACGCCGGAGAGTTACCTCATACCCAAATTTGATAGCTGATATAAACTGAAATAAAATACGCGGCGCACGGAATCATTTCATTCCTTGCGCCGCGTTTTTTTGTATGCTTTTATCTGCTGCGGGGCAGCCTACCAAGCATTACTATGGCGGGTATTATCACCGCGACGGCGGCGATCATGAGCAGTATATACTGCCATAAATTGGCGTAGTCTCCCGTTTTGGGTGCGCCCTCACGCGCAAACTCAACATGTATGCTGTGATCTGCCCGCACATTTTTAAAGGTGTACGTGCCATCAGCTATGTCCACGCGCTTTCCGTCCACAAACACGCGATCTATAAACCAGCCGCTCACCGGAGTGATATAAAAACTGCGGTCTGTGCCCTCCTCTGTGAGCACGTCGCCCATTGCGTTCATACTGCCGCTGCCCGATACGGTTGCCGTTATTATGTACATAGCGGGCGGCGCGGGCGTTGGTTCCGCGGTTGGCATAGGAGTGGGGCTGGGCAATGGCGGCGCGGGCGATGGCGGCGCGGAGGTCGGTGGAACGGGCGAGGGCGGCGTGGGGCTATCTGTAGGCATGGGGGATGGTGAAGGCGTGGGCGTAGGCACGGGGCTGGGGGACGCCGTGGGGCTGGGCGTAGGTGTGGGTGTGGGTGGAACGGGCGAAGGCGTGGGCGGAATGGGTGTGGGCGTGGGCGGAGCGGGTGTAGGCGGATCGGGCGTGGGCGTGGGCGGAGCGGGTGTGGGGGCATCCGCCAAGACAGCCGTTATTTTCAGCGCATTTTTGGGCATGGTGAAGGCTACAGTGGGCGTAGCTGCCAAAATCACTGTGGGGTCGCTGCTTTCCCAGTGCGAAAATACTTTGCCGGAGGGTACGTTTGCCGTGAGCGTTATGCTTGTGCCGTCCTTGAAAATATCCGCTTTGCCGTTCGGGTCCTTTGTGGGAACAGCGGTCGCGTTCACCAGTGTCAGCTTGCGGTAGTAGCTGGTTATGGGGTTTACTCCCATAAAATCAGCCCTGTCTATATTGCAGGTACCCAGATTTTGGGTTGCGTTTATATTGTTGCCATCATTTTTGTTTATGGAGAGCAGGGAATTTCCGTCTATATCCAGCGTACCGCCGCTCAAAGCAGGGTCGCCGCTGCCCACGGCATTTCCCGCCGAAATATAGGAGCGAGCCTGCACTCTGGCGCCGTTGTTGAGTGTGACAGTGCCGCCGCTGCCGCCGCTTCCGCCGCCGATGCCCGTGTAGCCCGTGGCAAAAATCTCGCCGCCTGAAATGGAAACACTGCCGCCACTGCCGCCGCTGCCGCCGCCTATTCCCGCGCCGCCGTCCGTACCATCGGAAATAATGGTAGCGTTGTTGAAATTTATATCGCCGCCGCTGCCGCCCGAGCCGCCGCCTATTCCGGCAGCGTCGCTGCCGCCTTTGGCATATATAGCAACGGAGCTGTTTATTGTTATGCTGCCGCCGCTTTCACCAGAGCCACCCCCAATACCCGCGCCGCCGCTGCCGCCGTTTGAGTGTAGTTGGCCGCTGCCGCTTATTGTGACGCTTGTGCCGGAGGGGACTTGCAGCCCCGCGTTTGATGAGGCTGCCTTGAGTGTGGTCTTTGTTCCGTTTGCGATTAAGCTTAGAGAAGCACCGGGCAGCACGTTTATGGGTGCGTTAGCGCTTGAGATTTGGGCATCTGAAACCGTGAAGCTGTGGTTTCCGTCCAAAACGGTTATATTGTTTGTGTCGGAGTTGCCGCTTATGGTTATAATATCCGTACCGGGAATATACGTGTTTGATAGGCCGTTTTGGCTGTAATACGCTCCGTTCGTGTCGTAACCAAACTCTATGCTGCCGGTCGAGATATCCAAATTGGCTGAAAGTGTGGCGGCGGGCGTTTCGGTATCGGCCGCTTCCACGGCGTCAAATTCCTCTATATATAAGCCGTCGTCAGGCGCGGGCACGTCCGCCTGCTCCGCCGCGGCTTCCTCTATGCTTATATCACCCGCGGCATCGGCATTGCCTTCATCTATGGAAACGAGTACGCTGTCCTCCGCGAAAGCGCTGCCCATGGGTATTAACATGGCGAGCGCTACAAAAGCCACCATAAGCATGGCAACAAGCCTGTTTTTCATTTGCTCCACCCCTGCGATTCACAAGCATGCGGCGCAGCGGTCAAAATATGCGCGCCGCACACAAACTAGTTAAAAATAATTTTACCACAAAAATGCCGCGCTTTCAAACGCGGGTATCCCTAAGCTGCAACGCGGCATTTGCGAGCCGCCTGCGAGAGGTGTATGTGCGCAGCGTCATGCCGGTAACGCGGCGGAACCGCGTGGAGCAATAGTATGGCGAATAGCCGATCTGCGCAGATATTTCCATAAGCGAAAGCTCTTCCGCCGGGTCCTGCTCTATACGGTCTATTATCCTTGCCACCGCTTCCTGCCAAATGTACATTTTTCGCTCCTCCCTGCATGCAGTGTACGCCAAACACGCCACCTAAAACTTGATGTGGATTGCACAATTACAGCAACTCGAATTTATTTTTGTTGAAACGAACGAGACCGTCGCGCGACATTTTGCCAAGCTCCGCAGACATTGCGCTTCTGTCCACACAGAGGTAATCCGCCAGCTCCTGGCGGCTGAAGGGTATGGCAAAGCTGCTTCGTCCGCGCCTTGCCGCCTGCGCGGAAAGATAAGCTAAAAGCTTTTCGCGCGTGCTTCTGCGAGACAAAAACTCCATCTTTTCGGTAAGCATAACGTTTTTTTGCGCCAGTATGCCCAGCATGTTCTCGATCAGCCGCGCGTGGAACTGGCAGGTGGAGGGGCAGTAGCCCACTATTTTGGCGTAGTCTATCAGCAGCACGCGGCTGTCCGCAGTTGCGGCCACGCTCACGGGCAGCTTTTCCACCCGCGCACAGGAAAAGGCTTCGCCAAACAGTCCGCCCGGCTCTATTCGCGCCAGTATGGAGCGGTTGCCCCAAAAATCCTCCTGAGCCACGTTTACGCCGCCCGAAAGCACTATGCCCACGCCGCCAGCGTTCTCGCCCGCGCGAAATACGTATTCGCCACGGCCAAAGCTTTGTTCCCTTGCGGAAAGGCAGGAGAGCAGCTTGGGTATATCATCCGCCGCTATGCCGGAGAAGAGCGGGCTTGTTTGAAGGGATTCCATATACATAAAAAAACACCATTTCGTTGTAAAAACAACGCATTTTTTGGTTTAAGTATAGTATCATATACATATAAAAGTCAATCAGACATAAATGGAGGCGGTATATTATGAAAAGGAAGATAATAAAAATAGACGAAAAGCGCTGCAACGGCTGCGGACTGTGCGCCGAGGCCTGTCACGAGGGCGCGATAAAGATGGTGGACGGTAAAGCGAAGCTCATACGCGACGATTATTGCGACGGGCTGGGCGACTGTTTGCCCGTTTGCCCCACGGACGCCATAAGCTTTGAGGAGCGGGAGGCGGCCGCGTATGACGCGGAGGCGGTAGCGCAGAACATGAAGGCAGACGCGCACGGTCACGGTGGAGGTCATGGACATGGTCATGGCGGCGGACACGGCGGCGAGGGCGGCTGCCCGGGCATGAAGGCGCACGCCATAGCCGGAAGGAGCATGGGCGCGGCAGGCGGTGCGGCGGCTGTGCCCAGTATGCTTGCGCAGTGGCCGGTGCAAATAAAGCTGGCGCCGGTGAACGCGCCCTATTTCAGCGGAGCGAACCTGCTTATAGCGGCGGACTGCACCGCGTTTTCCTACGGCAATTTCCACGCGGACTTCATGAAGGATCACGTAACGCTGATAGGCTGCCCCAAGCTGGACGAGGGGGACTACACCGAAAAACTGACGACCATACTTTCCGCGAACGATATAAAAAGCGTGACGGTGGCGCGCATGGAGGTGCCCTGCTGCGGCGGAATAGCAAACGCGGCGCGTGAGGCGGTGGCCGCGAGCGGCAAGAATATACCGCTCAAAATAGCGGTGATATCCACGGACGGAAATATAATATAACCACATAACGGACGATTGTGGATTGGCCGCGGCTGTTTGAAAACGATATCCGGCGGAGCGGATGTGCGCGAAAGCATCCGTTCCGTTTTATTATCTGCGTATAACCGCTTGACGCAGGGTATACTTTGGCGGTAAAATATGAGTGACCGACCGGTCGGTCGGAAAATTGCATAATTTTGGGAGACATATATGTTATCTGCTTTCAGTGTTAAAAAACCCTATACGGTTGCGGTCGCGGTCATTCTGGTGCTCATGCTGGGAATAATATCCTTCATGAATATGACCACAGACCTGATGCCCAGCATAGACCTGCCCTACGTGGTGGTGATGACCACCTACCCGGGCGCCACACCCGAGGAGGTGGAGACAGCCGTAACGCGGCCGTTGGAGCAGTCGCTTGCGACCACCACCAGCATTAAAACTGTGAATTCCGTGTCCAGCGAGAACACCTCGCTCATAATACTTGAGTTTGAGCAGGACGCGAACATGGATTCCATAGTGGTGGATATGAACGGCAAGATAGATATGCTGAAATCCAACATGGCGGACGGTGTAGGCTCTCCCGTTATAATGAAATTGAACCCGGACGCCATGCCCATAATGCTGGTTTCGGTGGATGCGGACGGCATGGATACAAAGGGCGTCACACAGCTTGCGGAGGACGTTGTGGTGCCCGCCTTTGAACGGCTGGACGGCGTGGCCTCAGTCTCGGCGCAGGGGCTTTACGAGGAGCAGCTAAAGGTGAGCGTGGATGCGGACAAGCTGGAAGAGCTTAATGACCGCATTACGAAGAAGATAGACGAGGGGCTGGACGAAGCCAAAGAAAAGCTGGACGAAGCGCAGCAAAAGCTGAAGGACGGCAAGGAAACGCTTGCGGACGAGAGCGTTTCGCAGATTGAAAAGGTGGAGAAGGCGGGCGCGCAGCTCACGGACGGCAAGATTCAAATGTCCGCCGCCGAGATACAGCTCATTACGGGCGAGGCGCAGCTGCTGCAAATGCGCGCGCAGATGCAGACCTCGCTGGATCAATTGAACGCGCAGCTTCCCGCGCTTTACGCGCAGCGCGAGGAGCTCATAAAGCTCATAAACAGCGATCTGCCCACGGGCGCGCAGTCCGCGGATGGAATGCAGGTGTCTGCACCGCAGGCAATGACGCCCGAGGAGATAATAGCCAAGCTGCCGCCCGGCTGGGAAAACTTTTTCCCCGGAGGCGTGGAGGGGCTTACGCCCGAGCAAATAGTGGCTATGATACCCAAGGAGATAATAGACGCAATAACGGGCGGCGGAACGGATACCCCGGACGATCCCGATACGCCGGATGTACCCGACAATCCCGATACGCCGGATGTGCCCGAAATACCTAACAAAAAAGAGCTTGAAAAGGCGCTGGCTACGCTCAACGAAAACATAGCCAAGCTGGAGCAGTCTAAAATAGAGCTGGAGCAATCCATTGCGGCCACGGACGCGCGGCTGGCGGAGATAGCGGCGGGCAAAGCGGCGCTGGAGCAGAGCAAGGCGCAGCTTGCGGCGGGCGAAGGCCAGCTCACAATGGGCAAGGCGCAGCTTCAGGCGGGCTTGACGCAGGCCTCGGGCGAGTTGGCCACGGCGGACGCGGTGCTGAAAACAAAGATGGACGAATTCGACGCGCAGTCCAAGGTGGCGCGCGGCACCTCCATAACGGCGGCGATAACTCCGGCCATGGTGGCGCAGATACTCACGGCGCAAAATTTCTCCATGCCGGCGGGCTACGTGAGCATGGACGATATGGATTACGTCGTAAAGGTGGGCAACAAGGTCAATTCCATGGAGGAGCTGGAGGCGCTTCCCGTATTCAACACGGGCGTAAAGGATATAGACGTTATCACGCTCGGCGAAATAGCCAGCGTTGAGATGATAAACAACTCAGAGGAAATGTATGCCGTAATAAACGGAAACAACGGCATAATACTCTCCATGCAAAAGCAGAGCACCTATTCCACGGCCGACGTTTCGGACAAGCTGAGCAAGGCTATAGCCCAGCTGGTGGCGGACAACCCGGGAATGCACATAACCACGCTGATGGATCAGGGCGTGTATATAAACATAGTTGTGGACAATGTGCTGAACAACCTGCTGTACGGCGCGATACTTGCCGTGATAGTGCTGCTGCTGTTCCTGCGCAGCATAAAGCCCACCATAATAATCGCGCTCTCCATACCCATAAGCGTGGTGTTCGCGCTGGTGCTCATGTATTTTTCGGGCGTTACGCTGAACGTTATATCGCTGGCCGGTCTCGCGCTGGGCGTGGGCATGCTGGTGGATAACTCCATCGTTGTTATAGAAAACATATACAGGATGCGGCACGAGGGCGCTTCCGCCAAAGATGCCGCCATACAGGGCGCGCGGCAGGTCACGGGAGCCATAATAGCCTCCACGCTAACAACTGTGTGCGTATTTTTGCCCATAGTTTTCACGCAGGGCATTTCGCGCCAGCTCTTCTCCGATATGGGTCTCACAATAGCTTATTCGCTGTTCGCCAGCCTGCTGGTCGCGCTTACGCTGATACCCGCCATGTCCTCGCGCATGATAGGCGAAACGCGGGAGGACAAGCACCAGAAATTCGGCAAGTTCCTGAACGGGTACGGCAAGGTGCTGGGATGGACGCTGCGCTTCAAGCCCGTTGTGCTGATAGCCGTGTTTTTGCTGTTTGCCTGGTGCATATACAGCGTGTTTGGCATGGGTGTGACCTTCATGCCCAAAATTGACAGCACACAACTGACGGTGAGCTTGAAAATGCCTAAGGAGCACAATTCTTTCGATGAAACGGTGGCTATGTCAAACGACGTGCTGGACAAAATATTGAGCGTGCAGGATGTTGAGACGGTGGGCGCGATGATGGGCGGCGGCTCCGCTTTGGGCGGCGCGGCAATGGGTCTGGGCGGCGGCGGAGGCGACACCGGCTCCGTGAGCATGTACGTTATATTGAAAGAGGACAAGACCATAACCAGCGAGCAGGTGGCGGACGATATTCGCAAACTTACGGATGGGCTAGATTGCGATATCTCAGTCAGCTCCTCCACCATGGATATCACGGCGCTTTCGGGCGAGGGCATACAGGTGGAGGTGCGCGGGCGCGACCTCGACACCATGCAGGATATAGCGCGGGATATAGCGCAAAAGCTGCGCGAGACGGAGGGCACGATGGACGTTTCGGACGGCATGGAGGAAACTCTGCCCGAGATACGCATAATGGTGAAGAAGGAGGAGGCCATGAAAAACGGCCTCACGGTGGCGCAGATATACAACGCGGTGCGCGGTCTGGTGACCACGAATACCTCGACGACCAAGATAGAGATGGACAACGCGGAATACCCGGTCGTGGTGGTGGACGGCGCAAATAGCGACATTGAGATGACGGATATACGCCAGCTTGTGATACCCACCGATGTGAACGGCAAGAAGGGCGAGGTGAAGCTATACCGCGTGGCGAAAATAGAGGAGGCGGAGAGCCTTTCCTCCATACGCCGAAACAATCAGGTGCGCTATATCACGGTGAGCGCGGGCGTGGATTCCGCGCACAACGTGGGGCTGGTGGCGCGTGACTTCGGGAGCAAGATAGAGGGCTACGAGCTGCCGGAGGGCTACTCCATAGACGTGAAGGGCGAAAACCAGACCATAATGGATTCGCTCAGAGACCTCATATATATGCTGCTGCTGGCCATAGCGCTGATATACCTCATAATGGTGGCGCAGTTCCAGTCGCTCAAGTCGCCGTTTATAGTTATGTTCACCATACCGCTGGCCTTTACGGGCGGTCTGCTGGCGCTGATGCTCACGGGTATGGAGCTGAGCGTCATATCCATGCTGGGCTTCCTTATACTGGCGGGTATAGTGGTGAACAACGGTATTGTGTTTGTGGATTATATAAACCAGCTGCGCGAGGGGGGAATGCCCAAGCGAGAGGCCATAATAGAGGCGGGCAAAACGAGGCTGCGGCCCATAATGATGACGGCGCTCACAACCATACTCGGCCTTACCACGCTGGCGATAGGCGTGGGGCAGGGTGCGGATATGCTGCAACCCATGGCTGTGGTGACCATTGGCGGGCTCTCTTACGCTACGGTATTGACGCTGTTCGTGGTGCCCTGCCTGTACGACGCTTTCCACAGGAGGGAAAAGCTTAATGCGCCCAAGGAGAAAAAGAGGCGCAAACTCTCCTCCGCCAAAGCGCCCGAGATAGAGACCGGGGGTGATGGAAAGTGATTGAGTACGGCAAGCGCGAAGAAGCCATATTGAGCGGAATAATTGAGCTAATATGCTCTGGCATGGACGTATACAGCATGAAGGTGTCGGATATCGCCAAGGCGGCGGGCATGGGCAAGGGCACGGTGTACGAATATTTTTCCTCCAAGGAGGAGATGATCACCAAGGCTTTGATATTGGGTGTGCGCAAGAGCCTTGAGGGTGTGGAGCAGGCCGTGGCGCAAGCTGCGGGTTTTGAGCAAAAGTATAGGATACTCATAGCCGAGGTGCGCAAGCTCATGGAAAACGGTATGCCCGCCGTCAAAATATTTTTCTCGGGCGCGGACATAGAAAATACGTACGAAAAATTAAAGGGCGGCGAGGATTTTTTGAAAAACATAGCCGTTATGGAAGCCATTATAAATGAAGTGCTTCGCGCGGGAGAGGCGGAGGGCGAGATTGCGGCGGTAACGGACGAATTTTATGCGCAAATGGCGGTTTTTAGCAGCGTGCTGGGCTATTGCGCCATACTGCAAAACGCGCCTGAGCAGTATGGCGCGATAGCGGCGGACAATTCATTTAGGCTGCTTGTGAACGCCCTGCGGTAAATTTTCATTCTGCTCTTGAAATATGCCCTGCGTGAAGGTATGATTAATCTGAAAGATTTTTGGAAGATTGATTATTTCGCGTATAAAGGAGATTTATAATGGTTGATGTTGTTTGTGCGGGGCATATTTGTGTGGATATAACGCCCTCTTTCCCGGACAGGGGAATGGCGCTTTCTGATATTTTCATAGGCGGCAAGCAGGTGGACGTGGGCGGAATGGAAATGTCCACGGGCGGCAGCGCTTCAAACACGGGCGCGGCGCTCAACCGCTTGGGGCTGAAAACTCCCATAATGGGCAGGATAGGCGACGATATGCTGGCCAAGCTCATTGCGCCGCTGCTTGAGGAGCTGGGCGCGTACAGCCAGCACCTTTCCGTGGCAGAGGGAGAGGGTTCCTCTTACACGGTGGCAATTGCGGTGCCCGGCTGCGACAGGGTGTTTTTGCACGCGCCTGCGGTAAACGACACATTCACGTCGGCCGACATAGATTTTGATGTGGTTGCCGATTCCAAGATATTCCACTTCGGCTATGCGCCGCTTATGAAGGAAACGTATATAAACGGCGGCGCAGAGCTGCTGAAGATAATGAAAACGGCCAAGGAGCTGGGCGTGACCACCTCTATGGACACCGCCTTCCCCGACCCCACGTCCTTCGCGGCCAATCAGGACTGGAACGCCATTTTCGAAAAAACCATGCCCTATACGGATATATTCGTGCCCAGCGTGGAAGAACTGGTGCTGCTGTCCGAGCGCGCGCGCTATGACGAGCTGGCGGCCATGGAGGGCGGCGTTATAAACAACGTCGATCTTGAAACTGTGGAGCGAATTGCGGACAAGATGATAGGCTACGGCGCTAAGATAGTGCTTGTGAAGTGCTCTACGCGCGGCATGTACCTGCGCACAGCCGGTGCCGAGGCGCTGGCCAAGATGGGGCCTGCCGCACCCGCCGATGTTTCCGCATGGGCGGATAAGAATCTGTATACCGGCATATACACGGTGGAAAACATGAAATCCTCCACCGGAGCGGGGGATTGCAGCATAGCGGGCATGCTGGCCGCTCTGCTAAAGGGCAGCAGCCCTGAGCAGGCGCTCAATATGGCCATAGCGGCGGGTGCGTACTGCGTCACGGAGATAGGCGCGGCGGCCGGCATCGTGGGCTTTGACGAAATGGCGGCCAAGGTGGCGGGCGGCTGGAAGAAGCGCGAGCCCGGCATGGAGCGCGCGGGCTACGAATACCTTGCGGATGTCGATATGTACAGAAAATAGAATAAAATATCACAGGGGGTCGTCGTTTGCGCGGCTCCTTTTTTTGCGCGCGCGGATTAAACGCGCAGCATTGCGCGGAAGCCACGAACGGAGTAATATGATTCCGCGCCGTTATGGTATATGAAGACGCGGTCATAGCGCCTGTCGCCAAATAGCGCGCCGCCCAGCGCGCGCGTTTCCGCCGGCGTATAGACCCAGCTGGAGGTTTTCAAATCGAACTGCCCCAGCTCTTGCAGCCGCTTGTACCACGCCTCGTCCAACATCTCCACGCCCATTTGTGCGGCCGTGCCGAGCGCGCTGGCGCGGGGCTTGTTTTGCTTGCGGGAGGCGAGCGCGGCATCGTCGTAGCAGAGATTGCGTCGCTCTTTGGGGCTTTCGGCGGAGCAGTCTATAAATATATAACTATCTGTATCCGCTTCGTAGCCTATCACATCCGGCTGCCCGCCGCTTTGCTCCATAAGGTATAGCGACCACAGCTTTGCTTCGCTCGTCTCCAACCGTGCGAGCGGCGCATCCCAGTAAATTTTGGGGTGCCTTCGCATATTTTCCTCAAAGCGTTTTGCCAGAACGCCAAGCAGCTCGGTACGTTGCTCCATCGATAATTCAGCCATTTTTTCTCACTTTCGCCTTCACAGTTAATATAATATAATCAGAAAACCGCAGGGTTAATCCGCAATCATTATATAAATGTTGGACGAGATCAATAGCTTTATGTTTCATGTATCGTTGTGGGTATTATAAATAATGTGGTGTATTGAAAGTTTTTTGAAATCATAATAATAGGAGTGGATTGTATGAAGAGGAAAAGATTTATTTTAATTGCGCTGGCGGCAATGCTGGCGCTCACGCTTTTTCCCGCAGTGGCTATGGCCGAGGCGGGGGATGTGCTCAACTTCAAGATTTATCTGATAGACAAGGACAGCTATGCGCTGCCCGATTACATTGTTACCGTGGACAACAATGTGCAGGGCATAGCGAACGAGCATGGTGTTTTGAGCATAGACGGCGTTTATATTGACGAGGTGGACACATTCAAGCTGTTTTCAAAGGATAAGGAGCAGCTTGGCGCCTTCAATATGTCGTATTTTAACGGCCTGGGCACGGCCACCAGCGTTTCGGATGAGGACGGCGGCTACGTGCTGAATTACAGCCAGCCCAATGAAACGGTATACATGTATATGTTATACGATAAGGATTCGGACAGGGCGTTTCATCCCGTGAAGGCCTCGGACGATCCGCTGGAACCGGGCAAGAAGCGCGAGGAGCCAAAGCCCACGCCTTCGCCCAGCGCAAAACCCAGCGCAAAACCCAGCGCGTCCGCTTCGCCCGCGCCCACGGCGAAACCCACGCCAGATTCGCCCAACCCCAGGCTGGAAGGCTATGTGGTGGACAGCGGCATGAATCCCATGGTGCACGCGGGCGTTATATTGGTGAACGATGAGAAGGGTGGCAGCCTCAGCGCCACCACGGACGAACAGGGATGGTTTGAGCTGCCCGGAATATCCACCGGCCAGCACTCGCTGTACGTAAGCCCGGAGCAGGGCGATGTGGAGGATTCCATAAATTTCAACGTGATCTCAGGCGACGCGCCCAACATAATAATAAAGGGTGACGACGATGTGGAGATGGTGATCCCTCAAAGCGGTGCAACGATGTACGCCAACTTTATGGCGGACGACGCGGCCAACGACGTGCAGATACTGGAAGTTTCGGGCACGCCGCTGAACCCGCCCGCGCCTGCGCCCACGGCCGAGCCCACAACGGAACCCACAACGGAGCCGACGGCAGAGCCGAGCGCCTCAAGCGAGCCGACCGCGGTGATAACGGTCGACCCCACCGCTTCGCCCGCGCCGGTAAACACAAACGCGCCACAGTCTATGGTTTTCATAATAATAGCCGTGGTGGCTGCCGCTGCGGCCATAATAATAGCCATAATAATAGCCAAGACCAGAAAGCGCGGATGACCTCTCCGTTTTCTATATTGCATATATGATAACATGAAAAAAGAGCGTACTCCATATATTGGGATACGCTCTTTGTGTTGTTGAAGTCTATCTGTATAGATCGAACAGGAAGCCGGAGCTTTGCGGCATAAGCGAGCTTAATAGACCGCTTTGCACCTGCATCTTGCTGAAATCTGTGTATGTGGCCGCCGGTATGCGCATGGCACTTGCCGCGCCGCGCTCCACCTTTTCGGCAACGCCGCCGTAACCGCCCAGCGTGCTTTTCACGGAGGAGGGGTTTTCCTGTACGGCCTTGGTGAGCTTTGCGGTGTCCACCTGCATGCCCTTTTCGCCTATGGTTATGCCAATGGAGGAGAGCCGCGCCAGTGTGCGATCTCCCGAGGAGCCCACGCCGTCTATCATGGCAAGCGCGCGATCCGTACCCTTGCCGCCGCCCGGATTTTTGGCCAGATATTCAACGGCGGTGTTATATGACTTGGCAAACTGCTCTGCCGCCGCCACCACGCCCGAGCTGTCCACCTGACGGCTCACGCTTGCGGAACCCGTTCCCTTGAAGGTCATGGTGCCCGCGCGCCCGTCCGGCATGCTTACGGTGTTTGAAGCGGAGGAAAATTGCTGGCCGTTCATGCTGTATTTCGCGTTCTGCGCGGCTTGTGTTTCCTTCATCCCAAGCGCGGCGGAAGCGTCTCTTCCCGTGTTGCCCGCCTCTATGCTGAATGCGCTCTGCTCGCCGGTAGCGGTGGAGGTCATTTGCAGGCTGCTCTTGCCGTCCTGCGTTACAACCTTGGCAGTCACGCCCGCCTGCGAGCTGTTTATGCTGCTGGCTATCTTGTCCATAGCCTGCTGGTTCGTATCAGTGGTGTTAACATCGAAGTTTATTTCGAAGCTGCCCTTATCCGTTCTTATGTTGAAGCTGTTCGTGCCCGCGCCGAAAGCCGAGGCCGCGCTTGAGCTTAGGCTCTGCGAACTCTGCTGCTGCTGCGTGGCAATCTGCGATACAGTCACGTCGTATTTTGCCGTACTGCTGGAATAGGACGTACCCGAGGCCGTGAGCACCTTGTCGTTTGTGCTGGTGAGCGTGCTGGCACCAAAGTTTGTGGCGGCACGGCTGAGGCCATATGCGGCGTTTTTGAGTCCGTTCAAATTTTTCGCGTTTTCAGAAGCGAAAGAGAGTGTATTTTTTGTGGTACTGGAAATTTGGTTCTGGTAACCGTTGCCAATTCCCAAACTGCCTATCTTGCCCATAACGCCCGAAAGCGAACCGTCGCTTTCCGCCATGGCGCTCTTAACAAGATTTTGCGAATAGATACCCACATTTCCTATGTTGAACAAGCTGTTTGAATTGCTTCCCTGCACTCCGCCGATCATTTTTACGCACCTTCTTTCGAATATTACAATAGCTTTTGCTAAATAAATTTCTACACATATATTATATACCCTGTTTTGCTTTTATACAATCATTTTCGCATAATATTTTGCTTTGTTTGTCATCGTTTTTTTGAGCGACGAGCTTCGTTTTGTAAAAAGTGAATTGATAACGCGATCAAATTTTGATAGAATAGTTTAGATATATGCCCCAAGGCAGGGCAGCCAAATACGCGGGAGGCACTACTATTTATGTCTGAATTATTGAAAATAACTATAGGCGATATGCTGAAAAAACAGGCGAAGGAACACCCGGATAATGACGGGCTGATATCCCCCTCAAGAGGTATAAGATATTCTTACAAGCAGCTGGACGAGGTGACCGATCTTGTTGCGCGCGGCCTCATGGGTATGGGCATAGAGCGGGGGGACAAGGTTTCCATCTGGGCGACCAACTACCCCGAATGGGTCATCACGCAGTTTGCTACGGCCAAAATGGGTGCGGTGCTGGTGACGGTGAACACGAATTACAAGCAGTTTGAGCTGGAATACCTCTTGAAGCAGTCGGACACCATGACGCTCATAATGATGGGCGGGTTCAAAGATTCCAACTATGTGGATCATATCCGCGGGCTTTGCCCCGAGCTGGCCGAGGCCGAGCCGGGCAAGCTTTCTTCCAAAAAACTGCCCTTCCTAAAAAACGTAGTGTTTTTGGACGAGGGCGAGCAGGCGGGTATGTTCCATTGGGAGGATATTTTTAAATTTGCCGAAAAGGTCTCGCAGGAGCAGCTCACCGCGCGCATGGCGGAGCTTGATATAGACGAGGTAATAAACATGCAGTATACCTCGGGAACCACCGGCTTTCCCAAGGGTGTCATGCTGACGCACTATAATCTGGTGAACAACGGCATGGCGATCGGCGACTGCATGAAGTTCACTCATGAGGACCGCCTGCTCATACACGTGCCGCTCTTTCACTGCTTTGGCTGTGTGCTGGGCGTTATGGCTTCGTTTACGCACGCCACCACAATGATATTGCTGGAGTCCTTCAACCCGGTGAAGGCCATGGATATATTGCAGGCCGAAAAGTGCACGGCTGTGCACGGCGTGCCCACAATGTTCATTTCCATGCTGGAGCATCCGGATTTTTCCAAGTATGATTTTTCGCATATGCGCACGGGCATAATGGCCGGTTCGCCCTGCCCCATAGAGTTTATGAAGCGGGCGATAAGCGATATGAATATGTCTGAGATAACAATAACCTACGGCCAGACCGAGGCCTCGCCCGCCATAACAATGTCCAAAACGGACGACCCGATCGAAAAGCGGGTGGAGACGATAGGCCAGCGGGTGCCGGGCGTGGAAGCCAAGATAGTGGATATAGAAACGGGCGAGGACGTGCCTTACGGCGTGACGGGCGAGATAGTGGCGCGCGGCTATAACATTATGAAGGGCTACTACAAAATGCCCGAAGCAACGGCGCAGGCCATAGACGAAGAGGGCTGGCTGCACACGGGCGACCTAGGAACCATGAGCGAGGACGGCTACTTCAACGTTACGGGCAGGCTAAAGGACATGATAATACGCGGCGGCGAAAATATTTATCCGCGCGAGATAGAGGAATTTATATACACCCATCCCTGTGTGCTGGACGTGCAGGTGATAGGCGTGCCGGACAAGAAATACGGCGAAGAGGTGCTGGCCTGCGTGGTGCTCAAAGGGGGCGAGCAGGTGACGGAGGAGCAGATAATACAATTCGTGAAGGATGGCATGTCTCGCTTTAAAGCGCCAAGGTATGTGCGCTTTGTGGATGGCTTTCCGCTCACGGCCAGTGGAAAGATACAAAAATATAAGATGCGCGAATGGGCGATAGAGGAGCTTGGTCTAAAGGACGCGGCGTCTATAGAAACTGCGTAAAAAGAGGAGCATATAATGGCTGGAATGGATAAGATAGCCATACACGACCTGTTCGGCATACAGGGGCTGGACGTGGCGTGGTATGGAATAATAATAGCCTCGGCTATAGTTATAGGCGTGGGCGTGGCCGTGTGGCAGGCAAAAAAACGCGGCTACACCTCCGAGCTCATATTCGACATGATGATACTTGCGCTGCCGCTGGCCATAATAGGCGCGCGCATATATTACGTGGCTTTCGACTGGGAAAATTTTGCGGACGATCCCTCCAAGATATTCAAGATATGGGAGGGCGGTATCGCCATATACGGCGCCGTGATTGGCGCTGTACTGGGCGCCTTCATACTGGCGCGCTGGCGCAAATTCCCCTTCGGCAGGCTGCTTGATATCGCCGTGCCCGGCCTCATACTGGGTCAGGCCATAGGCCGCTGGGGCAACTTTATAAACCGCGAGGCCTTTGGTATGGAAATAACCGACCCCTCGCTGCAATTCTTCCCCTACGGCGTGTTTGTGGACAGCCAGTGGGTGGGCGGCATGCTGGTGGAAAACCGCTGGTTTATGGCCACCTTCTTTTACGAAAGTATGTGGGATCTGGGAGTGTTTGCGCTGCTTTTATGGTATGCCAAGCGCGCCAAGCATGACGGCAATGTTTTCGCCATGTATATGATAGGCTACGGCCTGGGAAGGCTGTGGATAGAGGGCGTGCGCATACAGACGCTTACCATGCCGGGAGGGCTGCCCGTTTCACAGTTCCTGTCGCTCGTTCTGATAGTGGCGGGCATGGTCTACATACTGGTTATGCGCAAGCGCGGCAAGCCCAACGCGATCTATGAGGGGCGTTATTGCATAGGCTGGCAGGAGCCGGAGGAGGACAAGCAGGCCAAAAAGGATAAGAAATCCAAGAAAGCGCAGAAGCAGGCGGCCGCAAGCGAAAACGTGGAAAAAACGGCGGACAAGAGCGAAAAGGCGGGCATTTCCGAAAAGGAAGAGCGGAAAAAAGAGCAGCCGGAGGCGGATGATACCGCAAAAGAGGCGGATGATGCCGCGGAGACCGAAGAGCAGACCAAGGAATGAGTATATAAAACACAAGCGGCGAAAATCATTGCTTGTGTTTAATTTTTTAGCCAATACAAAGGAAGATGTTCACATGAGAAACTTAACGATGATGACCGACCTGTATCAGCTTACTATGATGTACGGGTACTTCAAAACGGGAAAGCACACGGAGCGCGCGGTATACGATCTGTTTTTCCGCAGGCAGGGCGACGAGACCAACTACGCGCTGTGCGCCGGACTGGAGCAGGTGATAGAGCTCATAAACAACATAAGCTTCGAGCAGGAGGACATAGAATATCTGCGCTCGCTCAATCTGTTTGACGAGGATTTTCTGGATATGCTGCGTACGCTGGAATTCACGGGCGATATATACGCCGTGCCCGAGGGAACGGTGGTTTTCCCCATGGAGCCGCTCGTTCGGGTGGATGCGCCGCTTTGTGAGGCGCAGCTGGTGGAAACGGCGCTTTTAAACATAGTGAATCATCAGACGCTCATTGCCACCAAGGCCAGCCGCGTTGTATATTCGGCGGCGGGTGACGCTGTGCTGGAATTTGGGCTGCGGCGGGCGCAGGGGCCGGACGCGGGCATATACGGCGCGCGCGCGGCCATAATAGGCGGCTGCACCTCAACCTCCAATGTTATGACGGCTCAGATGTTCGGCGCTACGGCGGCGGGCACGCACGCGCATAGCTGGGTGATGAGCTTTGAGGATGAAATAACGGCTTTTCGCGCCTACGCGAACATATATCCCAAGACCTGTATGCTGCTGGTGGACACATACGATACGCTGAAGAGCGGCGTTCCCAACGCCATAAAGGTTTTCTCCGAGCTGCGCGAAAAGGGATTCGAGCCGGTGGGCATACGCCTAGATTCCGGCGACCTTGCCTACCTCTCCAAGCAGGCGCGCAAAATGCTGGACGACGCGGGCTTCACCAAGGCGCGCATATTCGCCTCGGGCGATCTGGACGAATACACCATAGCCGATCTAAAGCAGCAGGGCGCGAGGATAGACGTGTGGGGCGTGGGCACACGGCTCATAACGGGTCACGACCACCCGGCGCTGGGCGGTGTGTATAAGCTGGCCGCCAGCGAAAAGGAGGGCGTGGTCTCGCCCAAGCTAAAGGTGAGCGAGAACGTGTGGAAAATAACCAACCCCGGCATAAAGAAGATAGCCCGCATATATTCCAACGCGGACGGCAAGGCGGTGGCAGACCTTATAATGCTGGACGAGGAAACCATAGACGAAACCAAGCCGCTGACGCTTTTTGACCCCATAGAGACGTGGAAGCAGATAACGGTGGAAAACTACAGCGTAAAATATTTGCTGGTGCCCGTGTTCGCAGGCGGTAAGCAGGTGTACGAAAGCCCGTCACTGCAAGAGATACAGCACTACGCCGCGCAGGACAAGGCCACGTTCTGGGATGAATTCATGCGCATAAAGCGCCCGCATATATACAAGGTGGATCTTTCGGACGAGCTATACAGCCTGAAGCGCAGGCTGCTGGCCGAAAGCAAGAAAAAATAATAGGTACTAAAAATGTCACCGCGCGCGCAAAATGTGATTTTTCCTTAAGTCGCTGGTAGTTAAAGAACCCCGTTGTAATGCTCAAAAACACCTTTCTCCACTAAGGGAATAATATGTGATAATTCGCCAATATCACGCCGACTTAGTGAATTTCATATTTTTATTTAATACAGCCCCAAATCCATTTAATAAGGGATTTGGGGCTGTTCAAATGCAATTTAATGTAGTAGCGACTAAGGGATGTTGTGGCCACAGTTATAAACATAACTACCTAATATCGCTTATGTATCTTTATTCACTACTAATCTAAGTATTGTTGTATCTGTGTTAATTCATCGATTCTCTTGATGACTTCGTTCTGCCCATCATTATTTAATTGAATAAGATGTTTAAGGAAAGATGAAATATCAAAATCTATCCATACATTGTTTTCAGGTTTTTCAAGGTATTCATGCGTTATTACTTCCAATACTGCACTCAAAAAATCTGCACTCTTCTTTTGTATCTGCAGATCGGATGGTTTGTATGCTTCCAAAAATGAAGTGAAGTGTACGTCTACCATATTTAGACTATTGCTAGCAGAATCGACTTCTTTAAAAAATTTGTCTTTATTTGTAATTTCACCTCGAAGATATTCACCGGTGACACCAAAAAAGCTCTCTAGTACAGCCATAGCACGAGAGTTAGGTTCTCTTAATCCATTTTCATAACTAACAATAGAGGCAAGGCTTAAGCCTGTTTCTTTTGCAAGTTCTTTTTGGGTAAGCTTATCCCGCTTTCTTAAATATCTCAACATATCTGCCAAACGCACACTCATTACTTTACTCCTTAAACTGTAGTATACCAAAAATTATACAAATGTAAAACGAATATTTAAAAAACCGTTGACTTTTACATATGTATAAGTTTATAATCACATTAACTTGTACGTGTGTAAAAGTATGGAGGTTGTTATGTTGGCAAATGTGAACAAAAACGTCTTGAAGAACTTTCGGACATAGCAAGGGCTTTCCCAACGTCAATTATCTCTCTTGGCGGGTTTAAGTGAAAACACAATCTTTAGGATGGAAGTAAAAGACCATCGTGTAAGTCATTTGCGCATTAAGGCGGTAGCAGCGGCTTTGCATTGCCACTGGGAAGATTTACTTATCAAAATTAGTTGAGGGCATAAATTGGTTGAGTTGACTGTAAAACAAGCGTCTGAATTACTCGGCGTTACAGAGAGCACTATTAAGAAAGCGGTAGCAGCTAATAGGTTAGAAGCTCATCGCGTCCCCGGCGTGGGGCGTGGCGGGCAACAGCTTCGCATCTCCCTCGACTCCCTCCCGCAAGCCGCGCAAGACAAATACCACGGTATAGAGCGGGAGCGGCAGAATGACGCATACTCACGCCTAACCGCCGATCAACGTAAACAAGTCGACTTTAAACGTGCTACCATAGCCCGTTACATGGACTTTAAAAAAGCCTGGCCCCACGGCAATCCACTGGAAGCGTTTCTTAAACAGCATAACGCCGATCACCCGGACAAACCAATCACCAGACGTCAGTTAACTGACTGGTGCACGAAATACAAGCGCGACGGCATAAGCGGCCTTAAAGACCGCCGAGGCGGGGCGCTCAAGGGGGTAAACTCTATACCTGAAGACGTTTGGAACACGTTTGTGAGGCTATGGTCTAAAACGAGTCAGCCCTCCGCCAGCAGTTGTTATAAAATCGTGCAGCATGCTTTCCCTGACCGCAAAATCCCCGATTTATCAACTTTTAGCCGCAAGCTGAAAGCCCTGCCATATCCCTACGTTGTTTATTGGCGCGAGGGTGAAAAGGCTTGGGAAGATAAGTGTAGCCAACATAATATTATTGATTATTCCGGGCTTCGCTCCAATCAACAATGGGTGGCTGATCATCACGTGTTTGACATTCTTGTGGTAGACGATACAGGGCGGGTATTCCGTCCTTGGGTGTGCGCGTGGCTGGACAGAAAGTCCCGCCATATAGTGGGATATTCCGTTACAGAACGTGATCCTAACTCTGATTTAATACTCGACAGCTTCGCAAAGGCTTGTTACGCATGTGGAATACCTGATAGCGTCCTGCTGGACAACGGCAAGGATTTTAAAGTATATGATCTTTTTTGCAACGATTTTCCAATGTCGGTATCGCGAGAAATGGGGATTGAAGTACACCGGGCGTTACCATTTAACGCAAAAGCGAAGCCGCTTGAGCGCTGGTTCGGCACGGTAGAGGGCTATTGTAAACATTTACCCGCATATATCGGTAATTCTCCGGCACGCAGACCGGAAGCCATGAAGGGAACGAATAATCAACTTCGTGATAAAGCTATGCCCATAGGTGAGTTCAGGGTATTTTTTGACAACCTGGTGAACGCCTACAATAGTACGCCACATACAGGAGATGGCATGAACGGCAGAACACCCCTTGATGTATACGCAAATAGCTTCACCATGTCTCGGCGTATCGTAAAGGATGATGATGTTCTTCATATGTTTCTCATGCGCACCAGCAAACTGCTTAAAGTGGGGCGTAACGGCGTAAAAGTGCCTCAAATTGGCCATTATTATGAAGATGAAATACTTTACTCCATGCAAAGGGAAAAGGTATATGTTCGCTGGAATACCGATGACGTTCGAAAGGTGTACATCTTTGACAAAAATGATGATTTTGTTTGCATTGCCAAATGCAAGGAACTTTGCAAACTTGATATAGCCGTTGATATGACAATCATTCGTGAAACAGCCCGCAAAAAAGCCGCTCAGAAGCGGATGATAAAGGAAATGAACCCAGTTGCAATCGAGCCGACTATTGCACAAACCATAGAAGCGCGTGCCGCAAATCGTGAAAACGGTTTTGAAAACGTTATTACCCTGCCGATTGTCAACTCCACCAAACATAAACAATCGTTGAAAATCAAGAAGGAAGAACAGCGGCAGGCGCTTAAAGAACAGAGTTCTAGCACGATAACGTCATTAGGCGTCAGTGCGGAGGAAATAGATAATAGGCTATATCAGCTATTCAAAACGAAGGGAGAATATTGATGGAGAACGTATTGTTTGTATCTGAAATGCGTAACAAGCTTGCCGCATATGTTAAGAATGGAAGGCATTCGCAAGCGCAGGTTGCGAGGGAACTGAACGTATCACAAACCCGCCTGTCACAATTTCTCAGCGACACATACCCCGGTAATAATGAGGCACTAGCCAAGGGAATAGAACAGTTTTTTGTTATTGATTCCCAGAAAAAGACAAGCACGCCGCTACCTGTATTTAATCCGGAGGTACGCAATTCAAAAAGAATTCTGCAAGTTGTTCACATGGTTAGAGCCACCAATGATGTTGGACTGATTGTCGGCCCGGCTGGTTGCGGTAAAACAAGTACATTACGGCATCATGCGGAGAATTCGACAGGTGTTATTTATGTGGAAGCTGACGGCACAATGAACACGGTTCGCACTGTTTTGTTGTCCATAATTGATGAACTCAAGGAGGATGCGCGCGGCTCCAACAATGCGCTTATGCGCCGAATCATGGACGCATTACGCAACACCAATAGGATGATCATAATTGATGAGGCTCAGCACCTTTCACCCAAAGCGTTGGATACTGTTCGGGCTTTGAACGACCGGATAGGCGTTAGCATAATATACGCTGGGAATCCTAAAATTTTGAAGCAGCTGGACGGCGCTTTAAAAGACGATTTTGGGCAGCTTAAAAGCAGAATTGGGGGTCGCTGCGTGTTAAGTAACAATTATACCGAAAATGATATACAGGCAATTCTGGCGGGGCGCAATATATCCTCCGACTGCATCAAGCGTTTACGCCAAGTATCATGTTGTGCTGGTGGGTTGCGGTATATGACCAAGCAGTATAGAAAAGCGGCTGACATAGCAACAGTGTTAGAGCAACCGTTAAGCGTCGGTCATTTGGATGAAGCCGCTCAACGTATGGGGATTGGAGGTGTAGCATGAAAAAAACACAGACTCACACGGAAGCCAAACAAAATCAATGTAGATGCACATTTTGCGGCAAGTCGATAGATCAGGTGTCACGAATGATTGCCGGTCCGGGCGCATATATCTGCAATGAATGCGTAAAACTGTGTAATGACATACTTGATGAATCAGACAAAAAAGCGACTGTTCCCCCGACCAAGGAAAAAACAGCCGCCAAAAACCATAGAGCAAAACTCTAATATATGAAGTTTAACACAGATTTAAAGATACTTCAAACACAGTTTGAACAGCGTTTAAACCAAAAGGAGATAACCCCCATGAAGCAAGAAATTCCCGTATGGACACCCGAAACCCGCGCCGCCCACGCAGACAAATGCCGCGACTTCTACGACACCAGCGATTGCGTATACCCCAATTTAGAGGTGGAATTGCGCCTGCAATACATAGCGGATTACCATTTAATAAAGGCTCTTGAAATCACAGACCGCCTGTTCAAAGCCATCAGAAGCGGCGAGGACAGGTTCACGCAGGAAGAAATAAAAAGGTTTGAACAATACCTTTGCACTTTGGGCGGCTATGTACGGCCTGCGGAATACATACTATCCCCCAAGCTCCATTATTATGATATGAGCCGCAAAAAACACCGCTCCCGTGTGTATACCGCGTTGGAATACGGCTTGCAGGGCATGGCAGCCTACAAGCTGTGCAATCACCCTAAGATGCGTAGCTATTACCATAAATATGCGTATATACAGCTAAGAAACACTATGCGCAGGGTGAACGATTGCCGGGAAACGGGCGCGAAGATTCCCGGCGCGCTGCTCATGAAAATACGGCATATATCGGCGGAGTTCATAAAGGATGCTGAATTTTTCAAAGACCAGCCCATACCGCGAGATTTTAAGACCGATACCGATTACGATTTTTAGCAAACGCAGGGGCGTAATAGCCCCTGTATTGCGTATGTGCGGGGATTTGTCGCGGAACCGCGCCGCAATTCCGTGGCGCGGAATCGTACCATAAAACCGTAGGGGGTGGCGCATGGAAAAACAACGGGAATCTTTGTATAACAGCCTGCCCGAAGAGCAGCGGGAGCTGGCAAGCGTAATAGGGATGGAAGCATATATCAAGCTGGCGGAGTATGTAAACGGTGACCAGATATACATACCCAAGCTGGAAACAGCGCAAAGGCAGGCACGTAATATGGCTATAGTAGAAGAGTTCAACGGCGGCAATTATCACGAGTTGGCACAAAAATATGGGCTGTCACCAAGGATGATACGCCGCATCACACAAGGCGGGAACGGGATATGAAAGAGCTTGAGCAACTGAATTATGAAGCCTTGCCCGAAGAGCAAAAAGAGCTGGCCGACACCATAGGCATGGAAGCATATATAAAGCTGGTGTGCGTGTACGCGGGCTGCCGTATAAATATCCTAAAGCCCGAAACACTGCTCAATGAGATTAGAAACAGAAATATACGCAGCGAGTTCAACGGAGCTAACCACAAGCAGCTCGCGCGGCGTTATGAATTATCGGAAACGTCCATAAGGTCGATTCTGAAATATGGTAAAAACAAGTAAAAAGGAAGGTATGTAATGAAAGATTTAAACGAACTAAAAAGACAAATGATGCTGGATAACGGTATCGAAAGCGAGGAAACAATAGAGATTTTTTTAACGCTTCTTGAGCCGTTTGACGTGGAAACCTCGCAAAAGTATATCGATATTTTCACAGAGGCGGTAGAAGAACGCTGCAATGAAATAATTGCGCAGGAACTGGCCGGGCGCTAAGGGGGTACAATCAATGGATACAAATGAAAATATACAGCAAACGGATATACCGCCGTTTGGAAGCCCCACGGCAGACGCTGCCGTTTCCGAGGAGGGCAGCACGCAATTGAGCGCGGCAGAGCTTGCTATACAGCTTGAGGAGGCAAACAAAAGGAATATGTCGCTATCAGAGCAGTTCGACCATCTCAGCACCAAAACGCAAACGCTTGAAAAGCTGGAGGAAATGAAGCTCAGCAAGGAGCTATTGCCCTATGTGATGGGTAAAACGCCGGAGGAAACCTCAGAAAAGATAGCAGGCTTGCATGAAGTGCTGAACAATGAGCTAACCCGCATGGTCAAAGAAAAGCTTTCCGGCTATTCGCCCGCAGCGGGCATAATAACAGAACCCCGTGACGATACGGATATCGCGTTTGAAAACGCACTGAAAGGCAGGTAACACAATATGGCAGATATATTAAATTTCGCGGAAAAATATGCCGGGCAAATAGACGAACGCTTCACCACGCAGTCCTATACGGACGGGGTTTCAAATAAGGATTATGAGTTTGACGGCGTGGGCGCGGTGAACGTCTATTCCTCTGAGCTTGCGGAGTTGGTAGACTATGACGTAAACGCTTCGGACAACCGTTACGGTGCGCCCCAAGAGCTGGGCGACAGTGTGCAAAACATGAAGCTCACGCAGGACAGGGCGTTCACATTCACGCTGGACAAACGCAACGTGACCGATAAGATGCACGCAAATTCCTCCGCAAAGGCGCTGGTGCGGCACATAGACAATCTTATTATACCCGCCGTGGACAAATACCGCATTATGCGCATTTGTGATAACGCGGGCGCGGTGCTGGATCAGCAGATAACCAGCCAAAACGCTTATACAAGCTTTTTGTCCGCTTCATCCATCCTCACAAACTGCAAATGCCCTGTAATGGGGCGTATAGCCTATGTAACGCCCGAATATTATAAACACCTCAAAGAGGACGAAAGGTTCACGGGCAGGGGCGACAGCGCCAACGAGTTGGCAAAGAAGGGCGTTGTTGACGTGGTGGACGGCACCAATATAATACAAATGCCTGTAGACTACTTCCCGCCCGGTGTAAACTACATCATAGTTCACCCGGTGGCTATCGTTTCGCCCGTCAAGCTGGC
>CAYXFB010000011.1:0-54159 GCA_964464145.1 uncultured Christensenella sp. | reverse complement strand
GGGCGTGGGTATGAATATATTTTATCTGTTCTGGGGTTTCAACTATTTTAGGATGCCCCTTTCATACTCTATGAAGCTTGAGGTCAAAGAGCGACCGCCGCAAGAGCTGGCCAATCTTTGCGTTTCTTTGGCCGCCGCCGCAAACTCGCTCAGAGAACAGCTTCCAGAGGATAGCGAGGGCGTTTTCACGCTGGACACCTCCAAGGAGGAAATGCTTGAAAAGATACCGGCGGGCTACCAAATACTCGCGGAAACCTACCCCCAATACGGTTACTCAATACCCGCCGCCAAGCCGGTCATGGCCTCCGAGGCAATGAGCGTGGCCGGTATTTCGGGCATATTCATACCCTTCACGGAGGAGGCTAACGTAAATGTACACCAGCCCGATCTACTGCTTCCCGCTGCCGCCGCGCACGAGAGCGCGCATCTTTTGGGCGTTGCGCGCGAGGACGAGGCCAACTTTTTAGGATATTTGGCCTGCCTTTCCTCAGAGGACATCTCTCTCAAATATTCGGGCATAATGCTGGCGCTTATAAACGCGGGTAACGCGCTGAACGATATCAGCCCGCAGGCCTATTCAGAGCTGCACAGCTATTACAGCCCGGCCGTGCTCCGTGACCTTGCCGCGCACAATGTCTATTGGGAGCGCTACGAAGGCCAAACAAAGGAAGCGGTCGAGCGCATTAACGACAATTATTTAAAGCAGAACGGCCAGAGCGACGGAATTATTAGCTACGGCCGCATGGTTGATCTGCTGCTGGCCTATTACGAGAAGCTGAGCGCGCAGTACGCAACACAGCAATAAAAAGAATTGTCAAAAAAAGAAACACATATTAATATTGTGACCGCTATTGAGGCACTCAGAAAGCAATCGAAGTAGAGCTGTTTTTCCTATTTATACTGTTTTCACTTGATTTTATTACATAATAAGGAAGCTGTCTCAGTTTTTATTCTGAGGCAGCCCCTTTTTTATGTTTCCGCTTTAATTTTCTTCACATGGTATGCCGGCTCACTCCGCGCAAAAAAGATGGTTTTCCTTGCGTCCGGCGCAGAGCTTTTTCATTTTCAACTGCGCGGCGTGCTGCATTAGCGTGTTAACCTTTCGCGCATTCTGAGGACAAACCGCCGTGCACAGCATACATGAAATGCATCTGGCCTTATCCACCGTGCGCGGGTCTTGCTCCGGTATCGCGCCGAGCGGGCAGCTCCTTGCGCAGAGCCCGCAGGCTGTGCAGCGCTTGTCCGCCTCCGGCTTCAGCGGCACACCGGTGTATTCCCTGTACGGTACGTTTCCGGGAATCTCCGCAGGCTTCCCCGTCTCTATGGCGCGCCTGCATCTTTCGGAAAACGCAGAAAGCTCCGCAATATCCTGCGCGTCCGGTCTGCCCGTGCCGTAAGCGGGCATCAGCGAGTGCTGCGTCACGGCCGCCACCGCGCACATGCAGCGGAACCCGGCGGGCTCCAGCACATTTTTGAGCTCTATAAGCGTATCGTCAAAATCTCGGTTGCCGTATGCCGTCACCAGCAGGGCAGCCGCTCCGTTCCCCCGCATGGTGCCCAGCTTGGGTATCAAAAACTGTGGAACGCGCCCGCTAAAGCTGGGCACCGCCACCACCAGCACGTCCTCCGCGCCAAACTCAAGACCCGCCGTGTCCGGCATACTCTCCGCCAGATCAAGTTCCACACGTTCGCAATCCCACGCATGGCACAATGCGTCAAGCGCCTTTTTCGTGCCTCCCGTAGGGCTGAAATACGCCGCGTACAACCTCATTTTCCCCACCCTCTTCCAATGTTATTCGGATTTATCCTTCAAAATAACGTCGTGGCTCCCGCCCTCCACTATGCTGGTGGATGAAACGAGCGTTATCTTCGCCTTGTCGCGCAGCTCCGCAAGATTGAGCGCGCCACAGTTGCACATGGTGCTCTTTACCTTGTAGAGCGATATGCCCACGTTGTCCTTTAGGCTTCCTGCGTAGGGCACGTAGCTGTCCACGCCCTCCTCAAAGCCAAGCTTACTGTCTCCGCCCATGTCATAGCGCTGCCAGTTGCGCGCGCGTTCAGAGCCTTCGCCCCAATATTCTTTTACGTAGCTTCCGCCCACCAGCAGCCTGCTTGTGGGGCTTTCGTCGAAACGGCTGAAATACCTTCCCAGCATAACGAAATCCGCGCCCATAGCAAGCGCCAGCGTTATGTGGTTGTCGTAAACTATGCCGCCGTCAGAGCAGATGGGTATATACACGCCCGTCTCTTCGAAATATTTGTCCCGCTCCGCCGCAACGTCTATGAGCGCGGTGGCCTGTCCGCGGCCTATTCCCTTTTGCTCTCGCGTTATGCATATAGAGCCGCCGCCGATGCCTATTTTTATAAAATCCGCGCCGCAGCTTGCCAAAAAGCGAAAGCCCTCGCCGTCCACCACATTGCCCGCGCCCACCTTAACAGTGTCGCCGTAGCGTCCCTTTATCCAGTCCAGCGCGCGCTTTTGCCACTCTGTGAAGCCCTCGGAAGAGTCTATGCACAGCACGTCCGCACCCGCTTCTATAAGCGCGGGAACACGCTCCTCATAGTCGCGCGTGTTTATGCCCGCGCCCACCACATAGCTCTTGTTTTCGTCCAGCAGCTCGTTGGGGTTTTCCTTGTGCGAATCATAATCCTTGCGGAAAACTATGCATTTCAACCGTCCCTTTTTATCCACCAGCGGCAGCGAGTTTATTTTATTGTCCCATATTATATCGTTCGCCTCTTTAAGCGAAACGCCCTCGTCCGCCACCACCAGATTTTCAAGCGGCGTCATAAATTCCTTCACGGGCGTGGCGGGATCCATACGCGAAACACGGTAGTCCCTCGAGGCGACCAGGCCCAGCAGCACACCGTTGGGGCTGCCGTCGTCCGTTATGGCAACCGTGGAGTGCCCGCTCTTCTTCTTGATGTCTATAACATCAGCCAACGTGCTGTCCGGCTTCAAATTCGAATCAGAAGGCACGAAGCCGCGCTTGTACGCCTTGACCCTGCGCACCATAGCGGCCTCGTCCGCCACGCTTTGGCTGCTGTATATAAAAGAAATGCCACCCTCTATGGCTAGAGCGATGGCCATTTTTTCACCTGAAACGCTCTGCATAACGGCAGAGGTCATGGGTATATTCATGGAGAGCGCGGGCTGCTCACCTCTCTTGAACTTAACCACCGGCGTGCGCAGGCTTACCCTGTCCGGCGTGCACTCCGCAGACGAATAGCCGGGCACCAGAAGATACTCGCCAAAAGTGCGCGATACTTCCTTAAAAATAAACGCCATAAAATTACCTCCTTATATATCTCATTCTCAATTTTGTATTTAATAGTACCATATCGCAGGCCAAAATGAAACCCGCATTTTCTTACTAAGTTGGCAATAATGGCCACTACACGTCGGCGGATAGACCCCGTGGAGGATGTGGGTGTAAGCAAGGCTCAGCTGCGGCGCTTTTTAGAGCTTGGTTGACATCATTTCTCCGGCATATCCGCGCGAACAAGCGTTACAAATTCGCCCTCTGAAAACTTTATTTCCTGCGGCGCGGTGGGCTCGGGTATGGGTCTCCCCTTTTCCGCAAGATAGCTTAACCACTGCGTCAATGCGTCCGAAGCCATGTGCATGGCGTTGGGCAGGCTCTTGCCCTCGCTTATGCAGCCATGGAGGTCGGGGAAGGTTATTGTATAGCTACCGTCCTCGTTGACGGAAAATATTGCGGGATAATAGTATTCCATTTCTTTCGCTCCCTTCTATATATGCGGCACGATTTGTTTTAGCCCGGTTACCTTTACTATATTTCTGACGGTGTTGTCATTTATTTCGCGGTGCCTCGGCACCTGTATGGGCGGGATGCCCGGTTTTTCATATATTGTGTGGTCGCCAACGTCCCGCTCCAGCGCGAAGCCTGCTTCCTCCAATATTTTTACGATGTCCCTTCGTTTCATAAAGCGCAGCCTCCTTATGCATGCATTTTATTACGCGCTTTGAGCGGAGTCAATGCGTTATTTAAATATAGTGAGTTTTCGGTGATAAAAAAGAGCACCCGCCGCTTTAACGGCAAATGCCCTTTCAAAATACTTTTTAACTAAACGAAAGCATCAAAGCGCTTTCTTTATGCCGTCCGCAAGGCCGGTGAGTATGAGCGCGCAGGAGGTCGCGCCCGCGTCCAGTACGCCGCGCGAACGCTCGCCCAAGCGGCTGGCGCGTCCGAACTTCGCCACCAGATCCTTTGTGCTGTCGCGTCCGGCCTGCGCTGCCGCGCTGCAAGCGTCCAGCGCCGCGGCAAAATCCTTGCCGTCGGCCAGCGCCGCCTTATATGCCTCAAGCGAGGGCAGCATAACGTCCATCATGGTCTTGTCGCCCACACGCGCATCCACAATGGCCTTGAGACCCTCAACCGCGTTCTCCAGCATCTCGGCGTAAAGCGCGGCGTCTATCTCGTCCTTGCCGCTTGCCGTCTCGCCCATCTCTATGAAGAGCGTGCCGTATATCGGACCCATGCTGCCGCCTATTTCACTTATAAGCGTGTCTCCCAGCGTTTCCAGCGATTCAGAAAATGTGAAATCTCCCGCTTCCAGCTTGCCGCCGCATATGGTGAACCCCTTGTTCATGTTTATGCCGTGGTCGCCGTCACCTATCGCACCGTCCACATCACTTAGATACTGCTTGTTTTCCTGTATTATCTTTATTATGCCCTCAACAATGGGCTTTCCGTCACTGTTTTTGAAAGAACTCATATTATCCCCCTTAAATTAAAGCTGTACCAGCCCCACGCAGGTGGCGGGCATGTCTATCATCTTCTTTAGCTCGTCGTCAAGCTTCATTATGGTGAGCGTGGCGCCCATCATCTCGAGGCTGGTGAACAGATTGCCCACGTAGGCTCTGTGCACCTTGAGCCCCTGCGCCTTTATGAGCTTGGAAACCTCGCCGTACAGTATGTACTGCTCCATCACGGGCGTTGCACCCAGGCCTGAAACCAGCACCACCACTTCGTCGCCCTCGGCGAAAAATTCGTCGCTGTTTATAATATCCATGAGCCGCTTTGCCATGAGATCGGCGGTTTCAACCGGCACAACGTCCACACCCGGCTCACCGTGATGGCCTATGCCCATTTCCATCTTGCCCTCTTCTATGGTGAAGTTGGGGTGGCCAACGGCGGGTATAGTGCAGGAGGTCAGCCCCATGCCTATGCTCTTCGTGTTATCTATGGCCTTTTGCGCCACGCGAATAACGTCATCCAGCTCCATGCCTAAGGATGCCGCCGCGCCGCCGCATTTCCACATGAGTATCTCGCCCGCAACGCCCCTGCGCTTTTCGCTCTCCGTTTTGGGAGCGGAAGCCACGTCGTCGTTCGCTACCACCGTTTTTACCGTTATGCCCTGCTTTCCGGCGGAGCGCACGGCCATTTTAACGTTCATGTTGTCGCCCGCGTAATTGCCGTACAGGCAGGCAACGCCCTTGCCCTGATCGGCCTCCACAACCGCGTCATGAAAGGCCTTTGCCGTGGGTGAGGAGAAAACTTCGCCCACCGCTACAGCGTCCAGCATATTCTTGCCTATGTAACCGAGGAAGGCAGGCTCGTGTCCGGAGCCGCCGCCCGTTATAACGCCCACCTTGGGCGTTTCACTGGGAGCAGCCGTGCATACCACGCGGGGGTTCTCCGCAACCTTGACCATGTGAGAATTTGCGTCTAAAAAGCCGACAAGCATATCCTCTACTATCATATCGGGGTTTTTGATTATTCTCTGCATAACTTGACACCGCCCGCAACATCGCGCGGGCTACACCTTTCCTCGTTTTTATTTTTTATATAGATCGTCGTAGTGGTTTATCCGCTCTATCTTCTCTGTGGAGGGGCCGTCCTTGAAGGTGAGGCCTGTCCATATATTCACAAGGTTTTTGGCAAGCTCGTTACCTATAACGCGCGCGCCCATGCACATTATTTGCGCATTGTTGGAGAGAACTGAACGCTCTGTGGAAAAACTGTCGTGGCAAACGGCCGCGCGAATTCCCGGAACCTTATTTGCCGTTATGGCCATACCGATACCCGTGCCGCAGATCAATATACCGCGCTGCGCTTCGCCGGCATTCACCTTTTCGGCCACGGCAACCGCCACATCAGGGTAAAGCGTGGGTTTCGTGTCGTATACGCCCACGTCTATCACCTCGTTACCCTTATCCTCTAAAAATTTCTTTACTTCCTCTTTCAGGTAGAAACCCGCCTCGTCACATCCTATAACAAGCTTCAATACTCCACCGGGCGAATAAGGCCTTGCCTTACCGCTCTCCCTCCTTTTTTTTGCTGGATTTGCAGACATCTGCAACTACCATTATATATACAGCCATATCAAAATGCAAAGGGCTATTCGCTAATTTTGCGGCCATTAAGGTACGAATATTGTCAAAATATAAAAATGCCCGCGCAATGCGCTCCCGCAGCCTGCCTGTGAAATAATATTACACGGTTTCGGCTGCAAATGGAACGCCGCGCGGGCGTATGTTTATTCGGATTTATGTATCAAAGCTTGCCCTTTAGAGCCAGTGCGCGCACCTTGAGCGGCAGGCCGTACAGATTTATGAAGCCCTCCGCGTCCGCGTGGTTGTATACCTCGTCCTCGCCGAAGGTGGCGAACTCCTCCATATACAACGAATAGGGCGATTTTAGGCCAACGCATACACAGTTGCCCTTGTATAGCTTCATGCGCACCGTTCCCGTGACCGTCTTTTGCGTCTCGGCCACGAAGGCGGCCAGCGCCTCCCTAAGCGGGCTGTACCACATGCCGTTGTATACCAGATCGGCGTATTCGTGCGATATCAGCGCCTTATAGTGCATAGTTGCCTTATCCAGCGTTATTGTTTCCAGCCCGGCGTGCGCCGTGTACAGTATGCGTCCGCCCGGATTTTCGTATACGCCGCGAGATTTCATGCCCACGAGGCGGTTTTCCACCATATCGTCTATACCAACGCCGTTCTGTGCGCCTAGCTCGTTCAGCTTTGTTATCATTTCCACCGGACCGTATTTTTTGCCGTCCAAAGCCACGGGTATGCCCTTCTCAAACTCTATCTCGAAATAGCAGGGTGAATCCGGCGCCTCCTGCGGCGTTTTGCTTATCATGTAAAGCGAATCCTTGGGCTCGTTCCACGGATCCTCAAGATCCTGCCCCTCGTGCGAGAGGTGCCATATGTTCGCGTCCATGCTGTAGTTGTTTTCCTTTGTAACGGGGACGGGTATGCCGCGCTCCGCAGCGTACTCAATTTCCTCCTCGCGGGATTTTATGTCCCATATGCGCCAGGGCGCTATTATGTCCAGATCGGGCGCAAGCGCCTTCACCGTGAGCTCGAAGCGAACCTGATCGTTTCCCTTGCCCGTTGCGCCGTGAGCCACGGCGTCCGCGCCCACCTCGCGCGCGATCTCCACCATGCGCTTGGCGATCACAGGCCGCGCAAAGGATGTGCCCAGCAGGTATTTGTTCTCGTATTCCGCGCCCGCCTGCATTGTTGGGTATACGAAATCCGTTATGAATTCCTCTGTGAGATCCTCTATATAGGCCTCGCTCGCGCCCGTTTTTATGGCTTTTTCGTACAGGCCGTCAAGCTCCTTGCCCTGACCCACGTTGCCGCACACCGCCACGACCTCACAGCCGTAATTTTCCTTCAGCCAGGGTATTATTATGGATGTGTCCAGCCCGCCCGAATATGCCAAAACCACCTTTTTGTACTGCTTCATAAAATTTCTCCTCCCGATACGTTTCATTCTTGTTATAATTATACGTCTATTTGTATATTTATGCAAGCATTATTTTTCTACGTTATGATTATATATCAGAAGAGCGCGCATAGCAACGGCAATAAGGCGTTCTCATAAATTGATAAATGCCGCCTTTTAATACTAATTCCAAATTAAAATCATTAATTTGGAATGGGTCGCTTTGCGCCCCGCCACTACGTGGCACGTCTCATGCAGTTCCAAACGCGCTGCGCGCTTTAAAAAACGCATAGCGTTTTTTAAATGGAACAAGTATAATATATAATGGTAGAAGTATTTTTAGCGAATGGGATAATGACATGATTGTTTTAGGAATAGACCCCGGCCTCGCCACGGTGGGCTACGGCGTGGTGGATTGCGACGAGCGGGTGCGGCTGAAATTGATAGACTACGGAACCATACTCACAGCGGCGGGCGTGGAGCTGCCCAAGCGGCTGGTGCAGATAGCGCGCGGCATGGAGCAGCTTATAGACACGTACAAGCCGGACTGCATAGCCTTTGAGGAGCTGTTTTTCAACAAAAACGTAAAGACGGCAATAAACGTGGCGCAGGCGCGCGGCGCGGCTGTGGTGGCCGCCCGCCTAAAGTCGGAGGAGCTTTTCGAATACACGCCGCTTCAGGTGAAGCAGGCGGTGGTGGGCTACGGCAGGGCGGATAAAAACCAGGTGCAGATGATGGTGAAAACGCTGCTTGGGCTAAAGGAGATACCCCAGCCGGACGACGCAGCAGACGCCGTGGCCGTGGCGATATGCCACGCGCACAGCGCGCGCACGGCGGGAATACTGAACACGAGGATGAAATAATGTACGAATATTTGAAGGGCAAAATAGCGCACCGCGATACGAATTACCTCGTGGTGGACGTGGGCGGCGTGGGCTACAAGGTTTTTGCGGACAGCTTCACGCTGAATACGGTAAAGACGGGCGAAGAGGCCACGATCCACACCTATTTGAAGGTGGCGGAGGATGAATTTACACTGTACGGCTTCCACCAAAAGGAGCAGCGCAGCATGTTTGAAAAGCTAATAAGCATAAGCGGAGTGGGGCCCAAGGCGGCCATATCCATACTTTCCGCGCTGCGCGTGAACGATATTGCCGCGGCAATAATATCGAACGACGACAAAGCCTTCACTGTGGCGCAGGGCATAGGCAAAAAAACGGCGCAGCGCCTCGTGCTTGAGCTCAAGGAAAAGGTTGACTTCTCAGAAGCCATAGGCACGGACGCGGACGTACCCGCCTTCGCGGGCACAACGGACGCGGCGGCGGACGCGGCAGCCGCTCTGGTTGGCCTTGGCTACAACCGGCAGGAGGCCATGAACGCCATAGCGGCAGTAAAAAACCTGGGCGACACGGCCGAGGAACTGGTATCCTTAGCACTACGGCGAATGGGATAGCGCGCGAAACGCGCTACACCATTCGCCAATTAATAATTAAGAATGCAGAATTAAGAATTAAGGACGGTAGCTTTATTAATTTTATCATCGCCGCAGGCGATATATTCATTCTGCATTATTAATTCTTAATTTTTAATTGCACTTTCAAGGGGGATTTTATGGACGAGGAATCACGTATAATTTCCGGCATGAAGATGGCCGAGGACGCGGAAAGCGAAAAAACTCTGCGGCCGCAAAAGCTGGAGGAATATATAGGTCAGGAAAAAGTCAAGGAAAAGATGCGCATATTCATTGAGGCGGCGGTAAAGCGCGGTGAGGCGCTGGATCACGTGCTTTTGTACGGCCCTCCCGGCCTGGGCAAAACCACGCTGGCGCACATTATAGCCTCCGAGATGAATGTGAACATACGCATAACCTCCGGGCCCGCCATAGAGCGTCCGGGCGATCTTGCCGCGCTTCTTACCAATCTTTCGGATAAGGACGTGCTCTTCATAGACGAGATACACCGCATGAACGCCAGCGTGGAGGAGGTTTTATACCCCGCGATGGAGGACTACGCGCTGGACATAATCCTCGGCAAGGGGCCGTCCGCCCGCTCAATGCGAATAGACCTGCCGCACTTCACGCTGGTGGGCGCAACCACGCGCGCGGGCATGCTCACCTCGCCGCTGCGCGATCGCTTCGGCGTTATAAACCGCCTTGAAATGTACAACACCGACGAGCTCACCACCATAGTAAAACGTTCGGCGCGTATACTGGACATGGCTATAGACGAATACGGCGCGGAGGAGATCGCGCGGCGTTCGCGCGGGACACCGCGTGTGGCCAACCGCCTTTTAAAGCGCGTGCGCGATTACGCCGAGGTGCGCTGCGACGGCATCATCACCAAGGAGGCGGCGGACAAGGGGCTGGAGCTTATGGAAGTTGACGACGTGGGGCTTGATAACGCGGACAGGGTGATACTGCTTGCCATAATAGAAAAGTTTTCCGGCGGGCCGGTGGGGCTGGATACGCTTTCCGCCACCACGGGCGAGGAATCCGGCACCATAGAGGACGTAATAGAGCCTTTTTTGCTGCAGCTGGGCTTCATACAGCGCACCCCGCGCGGCAGGATAGCCACGCCCAACGCCTACCGCTATTTGGGTATGCGTCCGCCCGAGGACGGCAAAGCCGGCCAGATAGGATTGTTCGATAGATGAAAACCAGTGATTTTGACTACTACCTGCCCGAGGAGCTGATAGCGCAGACCCCGGCCGAACCGAGGGACAGCTCGCGGCTGCTGGTGTTCGACCGCGAAACCGGCGATATAACGCACAGCCGTTTTTCCAGCATCGGTGACTTTTTGGAGCCCGGCGATCTACTGGTGTTGAACGAAACAAGGGTTATACCCGCGCGCCTGTTCGGCACAAAGCGGGGCGGCGTTACGCCTTTCGAGTTTTTGCTGCTAAAGCGGCTCTCCCTCACAGAGTGGGAGGTAATAATGAAGCCGGGAAAACGGCTCAAGCCGGGCGGCTATGTGGATTTCGCGCCCGGGCTTTCCGCCAAGCTCATAGAAAAGCTTTTGGGCGGCGTGTGCCGCGTGGAGTTCGAGTATGAGGGCGTATTTGAGCGGCAGCTAGAGCAGCACGGCAACACGCCCCTCCCCCCCTACATAACGGAAAAGCTGGAGGACGCCTCCCGCTACCAAACGGTGTACGCCAAAACGGACGGCAGCGCCGCGGCACCCACCGCCGGGCTGCACTTCACGCCCGAGCTGCTGAAATCCCTAGAGGAGAACGGCATAGGCACCGCGCGCATACTGCTGCACGTGGGGCTGGGCACCTTCCGACCCATGAAGGAGGAGCGCGTGGAGGATCACGTTATGCACTCCGAATATTACGAGGTTTCGGGCGAGACGGCAGCGCAGATAAACGAGGCCAAGAAGGATGGCCGCCGCGTGATCGCCGTGGGCACCACGGCCGTGCGCACGTTGGAGAGCGCCAGTGATGTTTTTGGCAAACTGCGCGCGGGCAGTGGCGATACGGATATTTTCATATATCCCGGCTACAAGTTTAAAGCCATAGATGGTATGATCACCAATTTTCATTTGCCCAAATCCACGCTTCTTATGCTGGTTTCGGCCTTTGCCGGACGGGAGGAGACTCTCGCTCTATACAAAAAAGCCGTGGATGAGCAATATCGCTTTTTCAGCTTCGGGGACGCTATGTTCATTTACTAAACCCCGTAAAAATTGCATCTCAGTAGCGGCGAGTTGCATCTTGGTGGCGCATCCATTGCGCGAGCCGTCCTGTCAATATATACTCCAAGACCAAGGGGAGTATATACATGAAAAAATTGAGACCCTTCGCCGTGATATTCGCGGTATACGCAGTTTGTTATGCTATTCGCATCATCACGCTTGCCTCTCAGTATATACTCCAAAAAATCAAAGGGAGTATATACATGAGAAAAAACCTAAAACCCTTCGCCGTCATATTCACGGTGTACATAGTCTGCTACGCCATACGCATGGTGGAGCTTATGCTGCTGCGCACAGACCAAAGCTTTTGGGGCGAGGCCTTCATACAAAAGCTGGCCGGAGTTGTGATACTGGTTTTGGCAATGCGCTATGTGGGCTTTGGCTGGGCAGACATCGGCCTTTCACGGCGCGGTTCATTGCGCGGCACGCTCATTGGCTTGGCGCTAGGGCTTAGCGTTTTCGCGCTGGCCTATGTGACCGAATGTATCGCCATATCCGCCACGGGCGAGCTGCCCTCGCTGAGCTTTTACGTTTCCGCCTACGCGCTGGATGGTAGCATTCGCGGTGAGACCACATTTTTCACGGTGATGCTGTGCGTTGTTTTCAACATATTGAACGTGGTGATGGAGGAGGGAATATTCCGTGGCCTCTTCACCAAGCTGGCGGAAAAAAGGTTTCCCTTCCTCGCGGCAAACGCCATTGCTTCGCTGCTATTCGGTCTGTGGCACATAGCGCTGCCCATACGCAGCTACGCGGACGGAGCCATGTCCGCCGGAGGCGCGTTCGCCTCGGGCGCGGTATATGTGGTGACCTCGTTTTTAATGGGCTTCCAGCTTGGTCTGCTGGCCAAGATGACGGGCGGGCTGTGGACGCCCATGGCAGTTCATTTCGTAAATAATTGCATAGTGAACCTGTTGCACACCTCCGCGCCCTCGGGAGACGATATGCTGCAATCGCTCCGCATATCCGTGGCGCAGGCCATATCCTTCGCCATCGTTTTGATAGCCTACGTGAAATGGCGCGGCGGAAAAACCGTTTCGCCCAAGCCCGGCTGAAACGGTATGAAAAAACCGCGTTTTTGTGTATAATATCTGCATTGGAATAAAACGCGGGAGGCCAAGATGCGGCTAAGGCTGGAACAGGACAAAACGGCGAAGGACATATCCGTACATATACGCTATGCAGAAAAAAACCTCATGCTGGGCAGGCTGGTGCGCGCGGTGCGCTCCTGCGGCGAAACCGTTCAGGCCTTTTCTGCGGAGGAGGAGGTTCGGCTCGCCGTCTCCGAGATATATTATTTCGAAAGCGTGGACAAAAAAACCTTCGCCTATTGCCAAAGCGCCGTTTACCGTGTGGAGGAAAGGCTGTATATGCTTACCGAACGCCTCGCCCGCTACGGTTTTGTGCAGGTCAGCAAATCCTGCGTTCTGAATATAAACATGCTGAAAAGCGTGCGTTCGCTCACGAACAGCCGCATGGAGGCGCTGCTCACCAACGGAGAGCGTGTGTGGGTGTCGCGCAGGTTCATACCGGACTTGAAAAAAGCGGTCAAGGAGAGATAGGCTCATGGTTAAGGAATGGTTCAAAAATTTTCTGGCCACGACGGCCATAACAATAATACTTATCACGCTGGTTGGCATTGCCACAGGTGATGACAGCGTGAAGATGATCTCCATACTGCCCTCGGTGGCGGCAAACGCCGTCATACATCTGGGGCTATACGCCATACGGCAAATATCCTTTCGGCATCTGCTGCTTGAGGTACTTGTTGAATTTGGCTTTGTGGAGGGCATCATACTGGCCACCGGCCAGATATCCGGCTGGTTCTTTACCACCTCGCCCTGGCTCACGGTGGGCATAACGGCCGCCGTGTTCGCCACCGCCTGCCTCATAGGCATAGTGCGCCTGCAGCATGACATAGAGGAAATAAACAGGGATCTATCCGTACGCCGCAGCGAAATGGAGATATACGAGCACGGCGGGGATATCTAATTCCCGCCTCTTCCAAATACTAATGCCCCTTAAACTAAAACAGGATCGGCAAGCTTATGCCGATCCCGCGTTGTTCAAATACTTTAGATGTGGCCTCCGGCCTCAATCCTCCACCGTCTTGGCCGCCTCAAACTCTAGCTGTATCTCCTCCGCAGGCTCCTTGCCCATCAGGCTCACAACTATGCACACAACGAGACCCAGCGCAAACGCCGGCACCATCTCATAAAGCCCTGTAGAGGCCGCGAAGAACTGATTCCACACTATGGACATTATGAAGCCGCAGGCCATGCCTGCCAGAGCACCATTTTTGGTGGTGCGCTTCCAGAAAAGCGCCAGCAGTATTATAGGCCCGAAGGAGGAACCAAAGCCCGCCCATGCGAAGGACACCACCGACATTATGGATGTCTGCGGGTCGCGCGCCAATATCGCGGCGATCACCGCTATCACTATAACGCCCACGCGGCCTATCCACATAAGCTTCTTTTCAGACGGCTTGTTTTTGGCCAGCTTGCCGTAAATATCCGCCGTTATGGCAGATGAGGCCACCAAAAGCTGCGAATCCGCCGTGCTCATTACGGCAGCCAGTATGGCGGAGAGCAGTATGCCCGCCACCACGGGAACAAAAAGGTTGCCCGCCATCACCAGGAATATAGTCTGCGCGCCCGCCGCATCCGTGAACATACCATCCAGATACACGCGACCCGCTATGCCAACCATTATGGCGCCCGCCAGCGCCAGTATTATCCAGCCGGTGGCTATGCGGCGCGAGGTTTTTATCATCGCCGGTTTTTTGATTGCCATGTAACGAATTATGATGTGCGGCATACCGAAATAGCCGAGACCCCAGGCCAGATTAGATATGAGCGACATGGGGTTGAGCGGACTGCCGTCCGTATTTGTGAAGGGGTCCAGGAAGCCGGGCGCTATCGCGTTCGCCTTGGCGGCCACCTCTTCGATTCCGCCCAGCTTGCCCATAGCTGCCAGCGGCACTACGAATATGGCTACCAGCATGAGCATGCCCTGAAAAAAGTCCGTCCAGCTCACCGCCTTAAAGCCGCCCATGAACGTGTAAACTATTATTACTGCCGCGCACGCTATCATTGCAACGGTGTAATCCATGCCCGGGAAAACGGTGGTGAACACCGTGCCTCCCGCAACAAAGCCGGATACGACGTAAAATGTGAAAAACACTAGTATAACGGCCGAGCTTATGAAACGCAGTACGCCCTTATCGTCTCTGAATCTATTTTCAAAAAATTGCGGGATCGTTATGGAGTTGCCCGAAATGTAGGAATACTGCCGCAGCCGCTTGGCCACAATCAGCCAGCTGCAATAAGAGCCCACGGCCAGACCCACGCCTATCCACATCTCGCTCATGCCCGAGAGGTACAGCGCGCCCGGCAGACCCATTAAAAGCCAGCCGCTCATGTCAGAGGCCTGCGCGGAAAGCGCTACCACGGCGGGGTTCAGCTCTCGCCCGCCCAGCATGTAATCCTCTATATTAGAAGATTTTCTGTAAAAATATACGCCGATAAGCAAGACAAATATGAAATACCCAATAAAAGCGCCCACGACGCCCCAATCAAAAGACATAGAATTACCCTCCCACAGATAAATATTCACCTATTATACAATAAAACCGGCTCGCGCTCAAGCAAAGCCGGTAATTTTGCCACTATTTATCGAAAATTTGTTGTTTATACTATTTCCATTTAAAAACATTTATGTTTTTATAGCGCGTTAGCGCGTTTGGAATTGCATGAGACGCGGCCGCATAGCGGCACTGCGCAATTTTGCGCAGTTTTTCAAATTAAAGATTTTAATTTGAAATTAGTATTACGGCCGCTCTCCCGCAAATTCCTCCGGGAAAACCTTTATGGCTATCGCCGTTTCAATGCGCTTTTTCTCCGTTTCGCAGCCTATTTTGTACGGCACACTTATGTCGCCGTTGGAAAAATAGGCGTTTGCCGCACAGCCGCCCGAGCAGTAATATTTTGCCCAGCACTCGCCGCAGCCCTGCTTTGTGAAAACGTGCGTATCCCTGAATTGCGCCGCTATGGCCTCGCTTGGCTCACCCGCCACGCTGCCCATGTAAAACTCTTTTACCCCTGCAAACTGGTGGCAGGGATAGAGGCTGCCATCCGCCGCCACGGCCAGGTATTCGCTGCCCGCGCCGCAGCCCCGCAGCCGCTTATTCAGGCAAGGGCCGGAATCCAGATCCACCATGAAATGGAAGAAATTGAAGCCTTTATCATCCTCGCGCCTCTTCAGATAGGTGCGCGCCAGCATCTCGTATTCGTGCTTTATGCGCGGCACGTCCTCCGCGGTTATGGCATACTCTCCGCCGCTGACAACAGGCTCCAGCGAAATCTGATCGAAACCGGCGTCCGCTATGGCCAGCACGTCCTCGGCAAAATCCAAATTCGCGTGAGTATATGTGCCGCGAATGTAATATTCGCCCTCGCGATCATCCACTATCTTATGCGCGTTTCGCAGCACCTTATCGTAGCTGCCCTCGCCCGCCACGTTTTTGCGCAGGCTGTCATGTATCTCCTTGCGTCCGTCTATGCTTATGACAACGTTTTTCATTTCGCGGTTTATAAACTCCGCCATCTCGTCTGTCACGTGGTAGGCGTTCGTCGTAAGCGTGAAGCGGAAGGTCTTGCCAGTTTTCCGCTCCAGCTCGCGCCCGTATTCCACTGTGCTTTTTACCACGTCAAAGTTCATAAGCGGCTCGCCACCAAAAAAATCCACCTCGAGGTTGTTCCTATTGCCCGAGTGCGCCACCAGAAAATCGAGCGCCGCCCTGGCGGTCTGCTCGCTCATAAGCGCGCGTTTGCCGTGGTATTCGCCCGTATCTGCAAAGCAATAGGCACAGCGCAAATTGCAATCCTGCGCCACCAGAAGGCAGAGCGCCTTTACCACCGGCTCGTTGAATTCGGGCGTTTTGAGCTGCTCCGGCTTTTCGGAATAGAGCAGGCCGTCCGCTATGAGCCGGTCTATCTCCTCCAGCACCTCGATCGCCGTATCGCCCAAATCGTTTATGATCTGTTCGTTTGTCTTGCCCGCGTTTTTGAATGTCAAAACGCGCATCGCCTCGCGGTCTATTGCATGCACAGAGCCGGATTCCACGTCCAGCGCGGCATACTTCCCGCAAAATTCTATCAAATGTACCATCTCGTCCTCACTAGCACCGCCTGCGCGGTTTTTTCCTTTTATAGAAAAAAAGGGCGGTAAATAAAACTTACCGCGCCCTTTCCTAACTTGCTAAAACTTATTTCTGCTTCCTCTCACACTTCTGGTTAGCCAGCGTGCACGATGTCTTACACGCGGATTGGCAGGAAGTCTGGCATTCGCCGCATCCGCCGGTCACAAGAGTTTCCTTCAGATTGTTTCTGGTCACAGTTATAATATGTTTCATTCTTAAATCTCCCTCTCAGGATTTTTATTTTTTTTCGATTTCCGCTCCGCCATCGAAGCTTTCCACCGAAGCAACAGCGCTCTTGGATATTACAAGCTGGGTCTTTTCCGGGCCGCACTCGAATGTTACGAGCTCTTCCTTTATGGAAATAACCTTGCCATAAAAACCTCCTATGGTCTTTATCTGGTCGCCCACCTTTATGCTGTCCATCATTTCCTTAAACTTCTTTTCGCGCCTTTTATTGGGCACTATTATAAGCACTACAAAAATGACAATCAACAGAATGGGGAATATCCATGTCATCAACATACTGCTTCCTCCAGCCGCTCCTGCCGCGGCTCCCGCAGTACTTCCGAAACAACTTGCCGGCATTTACACACACCGCCTTTCAAAAAAAATCTTCTGTATGGCCTGCCGTGCAAGCCGTATTCTTTTATATAATAAAGGCTGATACCCAATTAGTCAATATAAACTTTGGGCTTTGGCACATGCTGTTGTTCCGCGCAAAGCGCCCTACCATATGTAGCATGCCTCAGCCCACGTAGCCCGCCATAAACTCTCGGCGGAACTCCGCAAAGTCGCCCGCGAGTATGTGCGCGCGTATCTCCTCCATCAGCCGTACGCTAAAGCGTATGTTGTGTATGGTGAGCAGTGTGGCGCCCAGTATCTCGTTTGCCTTTATGAGGTGGCGTATATAGGCGCGGCTGTGGTTTTTGCAGGTGTAGCAGTCGCACCCCTCCTCAATTGGTCTGAAGTCACGCGCATACTCGGCGTTGCGCACCACCAGCCTTCCCGCGCGCACCATTGCCGTGCCGTTTCTGGCTATGCGCGTTTGCAGCACGCAGTCAAACATATCCACGCCGCGCGCCACACCCTCCACGAGGCAGTCCGCACTGCCCACACCCATGAGGTAGCGCGGCTTTGTTTCGGGCAGCTCGGGCACTGTCACGTCCAGCATATCATACATCATGGGCTTGGGCTCGCCCACCGAAAGCCCGCCTATGGCGTTTCCGGGAAAATCCAGATCCGCTATGGCGTTCGCGCTTATTTTGCGCAGCTCCGGATACATACCGCCCTGCACTATGCCGAAGAGCGCCATGTCCTCACGCGTTTGCGCTGCCTTGGCGCGCGCCGCCCAGCGGTGGGTACGCTCCATAGAGTGGCGGGTATATTCCTCGTCCGCGGGGTAGGGGGTGCATTCGTCCAGCACCATCATTATATCCGGGCCCAGCGCCTCCTGCGTGGCCACCACATTCTCGGGCGTAAACATATGCCTGCTTCCGTCCAAATGCGATTGGAAGGCCGCCCCCTCCTCCGTAAGCTTTCTAAGCTCCGAAAGGCTGAACACCTGAAAACCGCCGCTGTCCGTCAAAATTGGCTTGTCCCAATTCATGAATCTGTGCAGCCCGCCCGCCTCACGTATAAGCTCCGCGCCCGGGCGCAGATAGAGGTGGTAGGTATTGGACAGTATTATCTGCGCGTTGGTCTCCCGCACCTGATCGGCGGTGAGCGCCTTAACGGTCGCCTGCGTGCCCACGGGCATAAAAACCGGCGTCTTTATCTCCCCGTGCGGGGTATTAAAAACTCCCGCCCGCGCGGAAGTTTCGTTACACTTTTTTTCTATACTAAAATCAAACATAAATAACCCCGTTATTCTAATTAATAATTAAAAATTAATAATGAATAATGGATGAGTTCGCTTCGCGAACGGTTTATATTATAATCGCCGTAGGCGATACATTAATTCTTAATTTTTAATTATTCATTCTTAATTCGAATTAATTATTAATTAATTCATATATGTCCTTGACGCTGTCAAAAATATAGTCCGGCTTTACGTCGCCTTCAATTATGTCGCTCATGCCAATTTCGCCCGAAAGCACGGCTATGCCCACTATACCGCCATTCACCGCCGTTTTTATATCGGTATACAGGCGATCGCCCACCATGGCCACGCTGCTTCTTTTTTCGCCCGTTTTGGCGAGAATGTAGTTTACCGTTTCCTCAAACGGCTTGCCCACGAAGAGCGGGGCTTTGCCGGTGGCGTGCTCTATCATTGCCGCCATGGAGGCGCAGTCCGGCCAAAACCTGCCGCCCTCAAGCGGGCATACGCGGTCTATATTCGTTGCCACAAAGGGCACTCCGTCCGAAACCATGCGGCAGAGAGCGTCCGCCTTTTCAAAATTGAAGGTGGTATCGAAGCCCAGCACGGCAAAATCGGCGCTGTCCGCACCCGGCGGCAGCAGCGTTATGCCCGCCTCGGTAAACTGACGCTCGAGCTCGGGCGTTCCGGCAAGGTATACGCGCGGATTTTCCGCGTTTTGCTTCAAATAGTGTATCATAACATCGCCCGAGGTCATTATGTGCTCGCGCGTGATTCCCGAAAAGCCCAGCTTTTTCAGCTTTTCCACGTAATCCTCCGGCGCCTTCGAGGAATTGTTCGTGAAGAAATAAAACTTTATACCCTTTTCGAAAAAGGTGTCTATAAGCTCCATCGCGCCGTCTATAAGCGTCCAGCCCAAATTTATTGTGCCGTCCATATCAAGCACAAAACAGCGGATATCCTTAATATCCGCCGCCTTTGCGTTCACTTTTCCCAATCTGCTTATACTTTGCATAGCTTATCCGTTTTCCGACATGATCTTGAATTCGTCGTAAAGATCCTGACGGAATACCAGCTTCTTTGAAAGCGCTTCGTCTATATCCTCGTCTATTATATGGTGATCGCGCGTGCCGACCACGCGGTTGCCTATGCCCTTGCTCAAAAGCTGTACCGCGCGTATGCCCATGCGGGTGGCTCTCATACGGTCGTCCGCGGTGGGCGCACCTCCGCGTTGTATGTAGCCAAGCACTATGGCCTTGGCGTCCAGCCCGGCCTTGGCGCGCATGTAGTTGGCAACGGCCTCGCCCTTGCCCGCGCCCTCGGCTATGAGCACTATGCTGGTCATCTTGCCCTTTATGCGGTTCCCCAATATCTTTTCGCAGATGTAGTCTATATCAAACTCTATCTCGGGGATTATAATGTGCTCCGCGCCGCCCGCTATGCCCGCGTACAGCGCTATGTCGCCGCACTTGTTTCCCATTACCTCAATTATGCCCGTGCGCTCGTGGGATTTCATGGTATCGCGTATGCGAGACATTTCGCCCAGCACGCCGTTTACCGCCGTGTCAAATCCTATTGTGAAATCCGTATAGGCAAGGTCGTTATCTATTGTGCCGGGCACGCCTATTGTGGGCACGCCCAGATGGCTCAGCACGCGCGCGCCCGCAAAGCTGCCGTCTCCGCCTATTACCACAAGGCCGGAAATATCGAAGGCCTTTATCACCTGCAGCGCCTTTTTCTGACCCTCCTCGGTTTTAAATTCCTCGCAGCGCGCCGTTTTAAGCACGGTGCCGCCCTTCTCCACAATTCCTTCCACGTCCTCCGTCTTTATGCGCTCCACGCGCCCTTCTATCAATCCGGCGTAGCCCTTAGATATCCCCATAACGGAAAAGCCCGCCGCGTCCGCCGACATAACTACAGAGCGTATACCGGCGTTCATGCCCGGTGTATCGCCTCCGCTTGTAAGTATTCCAATTCTTCTCTTCATGCTGTACCTACCTCGCAAAAAATCTTATTCACCCGCTTCAACTTCGCCATGCCGCGTTAGCACCGTGGCCTTGCCCGAAATCTTTATAGCGGAAGTGTTGTCCGTAAACTGGGCTATCAATACCTCGCCCTCGTTCAGCCTCTCCGTGTGCAGTAAGCGAGTATCCCTGCCGCGCGTCATACCAATTACGTTGACGCCGTTTTCCTTTGCCTTCACCACAATATATTCGTCCGAAAACTTCTTCTCGTTCTCCATAAACGCACCCGCTTCCATAAAAACACTCAGATTATATTTTATCAAACAAATTGTCCAATTACAATAAATTTTCACGTCTTTCAAGCGCAAAAAAGCGGTTTTGGAACAGCCCGCCCAAAACCGCTCAAAAAGCACGCGCGTTTTTTTATTTCACAACAACATTTTCGCCGCCCAAAAACTCCTTGAGCTCCTCCACCAGCTCGGCGCAGTAGCGCACGCTGCGGTTTCCGCACAGCTTGTAGCGTTGGCCCGTCTTGTCCACCACCACACCCACACTGCTGTTGCCCCTGTGGCGCGAGGTTATTTTGAATAGCCCGTCCACATCCCTGTCCGCGGGCACCTTAACGTATAGCTGCTTGCCCGTGAAAAAGGCCTCGTCCGGCACGTAGGGCGCAACGCGCTCCGCCAGCAGCTCTATGCCGCTCTGCGCCGTCACAGTCACCCTGCCAGTCACGCACACTATTGCATCCTGCTTTATGTATCCCTCACTTTGTGAATACACATTGGGAAATACTATAACGTTCATCTGCGCGTAAAGATCTTCAAGCGTCATATTCGCCATTGGTTTTTTCTGCTTTGTGGGTCGTATTTTTATGCCGCCCACTATGCCAATTAACGAAACCTCCCGCCCGTCAAATTCGTACATGGTGGCTTCATCGTCCGCCGTGCGCATTATGTCGCCTATGTTAAATTTTTGCGCGTCTATAACGGCGGCCATATCGTCCAGCGGGTGACCGCTTATGTATAGACCGGTCATCTCCTTTTCCAGTGAAAGCAGCTTTTCCGCCGGGTATTCCTCCACCTCGGGCAGATTGGTTTTAAGCACGGAAAACTCCTCCTCCGCGCTGTCAAAAAGAGACATCTGCCCGCTTGCCAACCGCTTGCCCGCCGCGGCGGCGTCGCCCAATACGTTTGCGTATACCTCCATGAGCTGCGCGCGCTTTATGCCAAAGCAATCGAAGCAGCCGGAGAGTATAAGGCTTTCGAGGCGTTTTTTGTTCAGCACATCAGTATTTTTGCCCACGAAATCGTCAAAATCGCGGTAGCCCGCACCCCTGCGGCCGATAACCTCGTCTATAGCGTCGCCCACGTAGGCTATGGCGGCAAGGCCGAAGCGTATGCCCCCGTTTTCGGTGGAAAAGCGCATGGTGGAGCGGTTTATATCGGGCGGCAGCATGGCTATGCCCGCGCGCTTCAAATAGCCTATATATTCGGCCAGCTTGGGCTTGTGAGATATAAAGCTGTTCAGGAGCGCCGTCATAAACTCCACCGGATAGTAGCGCTTTAGCCAGGCCGTTTGGTAGGCCACCACCGCGTAGGCGCAGGCGTGCGATTTATTGAAGGCGTAGTTTGCGAAGGCCATCATCTGGTCGAAAAGATCGGTTGCCGTGGCTTCGTCCATACCGCGCGCCACCGCGCCGTCTATACTTGCTCCGTCCTCCTCGCCGCCATATATGAACAGCCTGCGTTCCTTTTCAAGTACCGATTGCTGCTTCTTGCTCATGGCGCGTCGCACGAGGTCGCTCCTCGCCAGCGAATAGCCCGCAACATCACGCACTATGCGCATTATCTGCTCCTGATACACCATGCAGCCGTAGGTTTCTTCCAATATGGGCGCAAGCATGGGGTGCGCGTATTTCACACCCTCCGGATTGTGCCGGCAGCGCAGATATTCGGGTATGCTCTCCATCGGGCCTGGCCGAAAGAGGGATATACCCACCATTATCTCATCCAGATTGTGCGGCGCAAGGTCTGTCATCAGCCGCCGCATGCCCCCGCTTTCCAGCTGGAACATGCCCTCCGTCTCGCCCGATGCTATGAGCGCGTATACCGAAGCGTCCTCCATATCTATAGCGTCTATATCTATCCTCACGCCATGGTTTTGCTCCGCCATGTTAACCGCGTCGCGTATCACGGTAAGCGTGCGCAAACCCAGAAAGTCCATTTTTAAAAGCCCCAGATCCTCAAGCTGCTTCATGGGGTATTGCGTCATCACGCTCTCGTCCTTGCTGTTCTTTTGCAGCGGTGCGTACTCCGTTATGGGATTTTGTGATATAACAACGCCCGCCGCGTGCGTGGAGGCGTGGCGGGGCATACCCTCCAGCCTGCGCGAAATATCTATTACGCGGTGCACCAGATCGTTGTTTTGGTATTCGGCGCGCAGCTTTTCGTTTCGCTCCATCGCTCTGTCAATAGTCATCTTGAGCTCAAAGGGTATCATCTTGGCAAGGCGATCCGCCTCGGCCACGCTCATGTTCAGCACACGCGCCACGTCGCGAATTACCAGCCGCGCACCCATCGTGCCAAAGGTTATTATCTGCGCCACCTTGTCCTCGCCATATTTTTCGGTGACGTAGTCTATAACCTCCTGCCGCCGCTCATAGCAAAAATCTATATCTATATCCGGCATGCTTATGCGCTCCGGATTCAAAAAACGCTCAAACAGAAGGTTGTAGCGTATGGGGTCTATGTTTGTGATGCCCAGCGCGTAGGCCACTATGCTGCCCGCCGCGCTGCCCCTGCCCGGGCCCACCATGATCCCCTGCTGCTTTGCGAAGCGCACAAAATCCCACACTATGAGGAAATAATCCGTAAATCCCATCTGGTTTATGGTGTTCAGCTCGAAGGCAAAGCGCTCCTCCACGGCTGCCGTGTCCGCGTACCTTTGCGCAAGCCCCTCGCGCGCCACCCGCTCTAGGTAGCCCGTGTTCGTGTTGCCCTCCGGCACCTCAAAGTGGGGCAGATGGTAATTGCCGAACTCTATGCTCAGGTTGCATTTTTCCGCCACCTCGGCTGTGTTTTCTATGACCTGCGGCGCGTTGGGAAAGAGCGCGCGCATCTCCTCCTCGCTCTTGAGGTAAAACTCCTCCGAATCAAAGGCCATGCGGCCGGGCTCATCAATGGTGGTGGCCGTGCCAATGCACATCATGACGTCCTGCGAATATGCGTCCCGCTTTTCCACGTAGTGTACATCGTTCGTGGCGACGCATTTTATTGCGGTTTCCTCCGCCAGCTTGAGTATCAGCGGGTTTATGCGCCGCTGCTCCGCGATTCCGTGATCCTGTATTTCCAAATAAAAATCTTCGCCGAACATATCGCGCAGCATTTCGGCCGTGGCCTTTGCTCCCGCGTAATCGTTGGCCGAGAGCTGGCGCTGCACGTCGCCCGCCAAGCAGGCCGAAAGGCATACCAAACCCATACTGTGCTTTTTAAGCAGCGTGTAATCTATCCTCGGTTTATAGTAAAATCCGGTCAAAAAACCCTCGGAAACCAGCTTCATTAGGTTTTTGTAGCCCAGCTCGTTTTTTGCCAGCAATATGAGGTGCGCGTATTCTTTGGCCACCGATGTTTTCTCAAGACGGCTGCCCGAGGCCACATAGACCTCGCAGCCAATTATGGGCTTTATTCCCGCCGCCTTGGCCTGCTTGTAAAAATCTATAACCCCATACATCGCGCCGTGGTCGGTTATGGCCAGGCTGTCCATGCCCATTTCAGCCGCGCGCGCAACGATATCCTTTATCCTTCCCGCGCCGTCCAAAAGGCTGTATTCCGTATGCACATGCAGATGCGTAAAACCGCTCATGCCCTGCCTCCGTGATATTTTTCAAAAGTTTTTCCCATACCCGCATTATACCATATAGCCCCTGCCATAAACAGTGCGCGCGCACGCCAAAAAAGTGCGGCAAAAATTTTCACGCTCTTTTTTTAACCACATTACCGTGTTTTGCAGAGCGGTATTATATAATTTCATGGTGGCCGCGCGCCTCCGCTGCCGCTTCACAAAACAATACTTATCCTGTATAATAGGTTTATACAGGAAATTTGAAAGGAAACAAGATGGACTATAAACTGATTGCGATCGATCTCGACGACACACTGCTGGACGAACAAAAAAGAGTTACCGCGCGCGAAAAGGACGCTATAAAGCGCGCTATGGAAAAAGGTGTACACATTGTGCTGGTTTCGGGCAGAGCCTACCAGAGCATAAATATATACAACAACATGCTGGGCATAAACGATTATACCATTTGCCTGGCAGGCGGCCAGGTTGTGGACACGGATGGACACGTTGTGTTTTCCGCCAATCTCCCTCCCGTTGCCGCAAAGCAGGTGATGCGCTGGGCGGCGCTTAGGAACATACACTATCAGGTATATTTGGAGGAGGGCCTTCGCTACCCCAAGCATTCGCAGTTTTCGGACTTTTACGAAAAACAGTGCAGCATGGAGGGCGAGGCCGATCCGGATCTATTGGAGCGGGAGCCCATACTCACGCCCAAAATACTCATGGTGGACACGGCGGAAAACATCGCCAAATACCGCGCCGAGGTAACGCAGATGTTCCCCGAGTTCTTGATACAGAATTCGCAGCTTGAATACCTTGAGGTGCTGAACCCGGAAACATCAAAAGGCACCGGCCTGGCCTTCGTGGCAAAGAAGCTTGATATAGCGCCCGAGCAGATAATAGCAATAGGCGACAGCGATATAGACGCGAGCATGATGGAATACGCCGGTCTTGGCATAGCCGTGAAAAACGCCCGCCCGCACATACTGGAAATGGCGGACTATATAACGGACGCCTGCGATGATGACGGCGTTGCCAAGGCGATAGAAAAGTTTGTACTGGACAAATAGTTCATACCATATAATACTAATTCCAAACGCGCTTCGCGCTATATAAAGCGCAAGCACTTTGGTAATTGAAATAAACAGGGAGGTAAGGCCATGAAACGTCTTATCAAGATCAAGGACCTCGTGGAAGCTTTGAACCTGAGCATACTCTACATGGGCACGCGCGATACGGCGGAGATAGATTCAAGCGATCTAAACCGTCCGGGTCTGCAAATGACCGGCTTTTTCGAATACTTTGCCGTAAACCGCATACAGCTTTTCGGCATGGTGGAGATGAGCTATCTTCAAACGCTGCCCACGGACACGCGTATAGAGCGGCTGGAGAAGTTTTTCTCAAGCCCCATACCCTGCGTGCTCATAGGCCGAAACCTCATGCCGCCCGACGAATTTTTGGATTGCGCCAGAAAATACAACGTACCGGTTCTGATGAGCGGGCTCACCACAACAAAGCTCAGCCACAAGGCGTCCATATTTTTAGACGAAACGCTTGCCCCCTCCATATCCCGCCACGGCGGCCTTATGGATATATACGGCGTGGGCATTTTCATAACGGGCGAGAGCGGCGTGGGCAAGAGCGAAACGGCGCTGGAGCTTGTTAAGCGCGGCCACCGTTTCGTGGCGGACGACGTGGTGGAGATACACAAGCTCTCAGACGATACGCTGGTGGGTCGCTCGCCGGACATAATCCGTCACATGATGGAGATCCGCGGCATAGGTATAATAGACGTTTCCGTGCTGTACGGCATGGGCTCCATCGTGCGCGAAAAGGGCATAACGCTGTCCGTTCACCTAGAGCTTGGCGATATAAAGGACATAGACCGCATAGGAAACGCGGAAAACTACATAACGCTGCTGGGGATAAAGGTTCCGCAGATCACGCTGCCCGTTCGGCCGGGCAGAAACATCGCCATAGTAATGGAGGTCGCGGCCATGAACTTCCGTCTTAAAAGCATTGGCCAGGGCGGCGGCGAATGGCTGGCACAAAATATAATGGATGTGATACAGAGTCCATGACGAAATTGCACGAAATATTCGCTTCGCTTGCGGGCGACGCGCAATTGCTTTTAAACGAACCCATGAGCGCGCACACCAGCTTCAAAACGGGCGGCTGCGCGGAGTTTTTGCTTATACCGAATACGGAGCAGACCTTCATAGAGGCGATGCGCATGGCACGGCAAAACGAGCTGCCCTGCCGAATAATAGGCCGAGGCTCCAACCTGCTGGTATCGGACGCGGGGCTTGTGGGTGTTACGCTTAAAATCTGCTTCGGAGATATAAACATAGATGGAAATAATCTGACGGCGGGCGCGGGCGTTTCGCTCAAGCAGGTGGCTTTGGCGGCGACGAACGCTTCGCTGGGCGGGCTGGAATTCGCGGCGGGCATACCCGGGTCTCTGGGCGGCGGCGTGGTGATGAACGCGGGCGCGTACGGCGGTGAGCTGGGCGAATATATAAAGAGCGTGCGTCTACTGGCGGCGGACGGCGAGGTAAAAGAACTCTCCAACGCTCAGATGGAGTTCGCCTACCGCCACAGCATAGTTTCGGGCGCCGGCCATACCGTGCTCTCGGCAACCTTTGCGCTTCCTGCGGGCAACAAAGAACAAAGCATGGCAAAGATCGAAGAGCTGGCGGCCAAGCGGCGGGAAAAGCAGCCGCTGGAGTTCCCCAGCGCGGGCAGCACATTCAAACGCCCGGAAGGCCATTTCGCGGGCGCGCTCATAGAGCGGTGCGGCCTCAAGGGCGAATGCTTGGGCGGCGCGCAGGTTTCGCCCAAGCACGCCGGGTTTATAATAAATACCGGCGGCGCTACCTCCTCCGATATACGCGGCCTCATGAAAAACGTAACGGAGCGGGTGTTTGCCGAAACGGGCGTACGGCTTGAGCCCGAGGTACGGCTGCTGGGAGAATTTGATGATTGATATAACCTGCGACATACATACGCATACGACGCACAGCCACGGCACGGGCAGCGTGGAGGACAATGTGAGAGCCGCCATGTCGCGCGGGCTGGCGGGCATAGTCATAAGCGACCACGGCTTTTCCCACCTGTTTTACGGTGTGCGGGATATAGACAAATACCTAAAAGCAATAGCGGAAGCGAAGCAAAAGTTTCGAGGGCAGATAGATGTTTACAGCAATGTGGAGCTCAACATAATATCTCTTGACGGTGAGCTGGATATGCCGGCGGGCTACGAAAAAGAGTTCGATATGCTGATGTTCGGCTACCACAAGATGTCCGGCTATAGGGGGCTCAAAAGCAAGCTGGATTTCATGCTTCCCAAGCGTCACGACGCTAAGACGGCGGACAAATTTACCGATGCGTACATTGCCGCGGTAAATCGGTATAAAGTGGACGTTATAACCCACCCCGGCTATGGCGTACCGCTTGATAAGGTGCGGCTGGCCCGGGCGGCGGCAGCGGCGGGCACGGCGCTCGAGATAAATGCCAAGCACCCGGAGTTCACGGTGGAAGAGCTCATAGAATGCGCGCAGACGGGCGTGAAGTTCGCAATAGGCAGCGACGCGCACTCTCCCGAGCGGGTGGGAGATTTCCGCGCCGCAATAGAAAAAGCGGAGCAGGCGGGCATCACCGCCGGCCAAATAATAAACGCGGCCTAGCGTATCAGCCAGTCGCAAAACGTTTCGGAACATTCCGGAGCGCACGGAGGAACATTTATGAAATTTACCATAGTTACGGGTTTATCGGGAGCGGGACGCTCTTCGGCGCTGCGGCGGCTTGAGGATCTGGGCTATTATTGTGTGGACAATCTTATGCCCGAGCTCATACCCTCCTTCGCCTGCCTGTGCCAAACGGACGCGCAGCACTGCGGCAAGGTGGCCGTGGCGGTGGACACCCGCATGGGCGATTTTTTCGATTCTATATATGAAACGATAGATCTTTTGAAGGAAATGGAGCTGGAGCTTGACATACTGTTTTTGGACGCGACGGACGAAACCCTCGTAAAGCGCTTTAAAGAGGTGCGCAGAAAGCACCCCGTTTCGGGCAGCGGCGAAATACTCACAGGCGTGCACGCCGAGCGTCTCAAGCTGCAACAGCTAAAGGACATGGCCAACCACGTTATAGATACCACGAGCTATTCGGTCATGAAGCTCAAGAAGGTCATAGACGACCTGTATTCCGCACCGGATGACAACCGTTTGCATATTTCCATAATATCCTTCGGTTACAAGCGCGGCATACCGCTTGACGCGGACATGGTTTTTGATATGCGCTTCATAGAAAACCCTTTCTACGTGGAAGGCATGCGGCAAAAGAGCGGGCTGGACGGCGAGGTGCGAAATTTTGTGCTCTCCTTCGATCAGGCGCAGTTCTTTTTGAGCGAGCTCACCAGCCTTGTTACGGCTCTCGCGCCCAGCTTCATGAGCGAGGATAAGAAGCAGCTGGTTATAGGCATAGGCTGCACGGGCGGCATGCACCGCAGCGTGGCGATGTCTGAGGAGCTATACAGAAGGCTGGACGAAAACGGCATGAAGGTCACAATAGAGCACCGCGACCTGACGCTGGAGAAAAATTTGCAGTCCTAGGAGGATTTGCCTTGTCTTTTTCAGCGGAAGCCAAAAACGAGATCTGTTTGCAGGCACCCAAAGCGGAATTTGTAGCGGCCGAGCTGTTCGCACTCACCTTCGTCTGCGGCAGCATAAGCATAAATTCCAAGGGCTCAAGCCTAAAATACAGCACGGAAAACATGGCCGTAGCAAAGCGCATATATGGTTTGACAAAGCATTTCGGCCTGGATTCTCTGGTGGAGGTGAAGGAAAGCCAGCTCAAGAAGAAGCACACCTATTCGGTGGTGGCGGAGGGCGCGCAAAAGCTGCTCAAATTGCTTCACGCCGAGGAGCTTGGCATGGTGTTGCCCCAAGAGTACGCAACAGACGGCGAAAGCAGGCTGTCTGTACTGCGCGGCGCGTTTTTGGGCTGCGGCAGCGTTTCGAACCCGAGGAAAAATTATCATTTGGAATTTGTGCTCAATTCTTCCGGCTTTGCGGAGGTTTTGAAAGATTTGATGTTTTATTTTAATATAAAATCAAAAATTATACACCGCAAGCAAAATTATGTGGTATACTTGAACGAAGGGGACGGAATCGCATCGCTATTAACATTACTTGGAGCTCATTCTTCCACGCTGGATCTGGAAAACGTGCGCGTGCTCAAGGAAATGCGCAACAACGTGAACCGCGCGGTGAATTGCGATACGGCAAACATAAACAAAACTGTGAACGCCGCGCTGTCCCAGCTTGAAAACATAAATATAATAGAAAAAAACATAGGTATCGACAAACTGAGCGGGCCGCTTAAAGAGGCGGCGGCTTTGAGAATAGACAATCCCGAGGCCACCTTGCAAGAGCTTTGCGAAATGTGCGGAGCCACAAAGTCCGCCATGAATCACCGTTTCAGAAAATTAAGTTCTATAGCGAATACATACAAAAGGGAGGAATCTATATGATTTACAAGGAATTAGTAATCAACAATTACGATGGTTTGAAGGCAAAGGCCGCCGCGAGTTTTGTACAGGTGGCGAACCAGTACGATTCTCAGATCCTGATTGAGTTTTCCAACAAAAAGATAAACGCAAAGAGCATAATGGGGCTGCTTTCTCTGGGCGTTAAGTACGGGGAATCCATCTATGTATTTGCCAACGGCAAGGATGAAAAAGAAGCCGTTGCGGCATTGGCCGAGTTGGTAGAAAACAATTTCGGCGAATAAGTAACCGGCATTTTGTAGTTTTTTATTTAAATTTTAATATAGCACAAAAAGCGTATATAACTATACGCTTTTTGTGCTTGGCAATCATTTTGGTTCGAACTCAAACAACAGCCCACCTCAAACCCTCCTACCCCATACTCTGAGCGGACGGGGAAGATGGGTTCCGTAAGGAAACTTTAGCGCAGCAACTAAAACAACAGCAAGCCGCCAACCGTCCCAGCGATACTAGCAAACGGCGACGCTCAAACAACAGCAAACCTCAAACCCTCCTACCCCATACTCTGAGCGGACGGGGAAGATGGGTTTCGTAAGAAAACTTTAGCGCAGCAAACGCGACAACAGCAAACCGCCAACCGTCCCAGCGATACTAGCAAGCGGCGACGCTCAAACAATAGCCAACCTCAAACCCTCCTACCCCCATACTCTGAGCGGGTGGGGAAGATGGGTTTCGTAAGGAAACTTTAGCGCAGCAACTAAAACAATGGCTTACATCTAACCATACCAGCGGAGCTAGGGAGCGGCGCTTCTCTACATACAGCTCTACACAAACGAAGTTTACGCCGCGTTTTCCGTCGGAACCCGTCTTTCCCGCCCGCGACCAACCCTATACCCGCGCCTCCGCGCGGGAATCGCCCGCCGCAGGCGCAAATCCACAAAAGTAAAAATTTCATCGTTTGGAAAACGATAAAATAGAAGTATAGGCGCCCCCGCGCTGCGGGAAGCGCGGTACAACAAAGGCGCAAATCCACATAAGTATGAATTTAATCGTTTGGAAAACGATAAAATAGAAGTATAAACGCCCCCGCATTGCGGGCAGAGTGGTACAACGCGGGCGCAAATCCACAAAAGTAAAGCTTTCATCGTTTGGAAAAACGATAAAATAGAAGCATAAGCGCCCGGCGAAGCACACCCCCGCCAAGAAAAAGCGCAACAGCGAAGGGAAAAACAAAAAATGCCGCTCCGGCAACACCCGAAGCGGCATAACAATTATAAGCACTATTTCTTCCCAAAACTCAAAGTATTATTACCCCCGCCGCCAGAACCAGCCTGCTGACTCTTCTTAACAGCCTCAAGCTCCTTCTTGACAGCCTCAAGCTCATCCTTCATCTTGGTATAATCATCCGCCACGTTTATGGCGGTGAGCATAGCAAGCTGTATGTTGTTTAGATCGGGATTGGCCATTTTAATGTCCTTAAATTTGCCGTTCACCGTAAGCGCGACCCTGTGTATATATTCGGCGCTCTCCACACCGACTATCGTATAGTCTTTCCCGGCGATATTGACAACTGTCTTGGTTTTTTCCATACTCACCAGCCTCGCTTAAATTATTTTTGCGGAAATTTGAAATACTATTTTATTATAACGCAAAGCCCGCCGCGCTACAACAGTTTTAGCGCAGCTTCGCGCCAAATTTATCCTCCAGCGCTTTTACCACCCTCGCCATTATCTTTTCCACTTCCTCATCCTTGAGCGTACCGTCCGCCGCGCGCAGCGTAAGCGCATAGGCCACGCTCTTTTTGCCCGCGCCCGCCTGCTCGCCCTCGTATACATCGAAAAGCTGTACGCTCTCCACACGAGCTCCGCCTGCGGCCTTTATCTCGCGCAGCATATCGCCCGCGCCCACCTCGCTGTCCACTATCACCGCTATGTCTCTCGTGGCGGCGGGGTATTTGGGAAGCTGCGTGAACCGCACTGCTTGCTTGCTTTTCTCGCCCAGCGAAACCAGATCTATTTCGGCTATGTACACCTTTTGCGTAAGCTCAAAGTTTTTGGCCGCCTCAGGCGAAACCTCGCCCAGCACGCCCACCTTGCGCCCATCCACCAGCACGTCCGCGCTCACTCCGGGGTGCAGGTAGGGCAGGTTTGCACGCACGCACTCTATCTGCGCGCCGCAAACAAGCTCGGCAATGTTTTCCACTACACCCTTCAGGCTCAAGAAATCCGTTCCCGCGCCCGTCATAGCCAAACAGAGCGTGGGCCGTTCATCGGGCAGCGGCTCGTTCGCTATGGGAATGTACACGCGTGCCAGCTCGAATAGGCAAAACTCCGTATTTTTGCGGTTTAGGTTTAGCGAGGCAACGTTCAGCATATGCGCGGCCAGCGTTTGGCGCATGTAGGCCGTGTCGTCGCCCAGCGGGTTCATTATTTTCACGCTCGGCGGCATCTCCACACCCAGCTTTTTGTAATCCTGCTCGCCTATAAAGCTGTAGGTTATGCTTTCGAAAAAGCCGTTATCCGCAAGATAGCGCTTCAAATCGTCCGCCATCGTTTCGGCGGGCGACATGCTTCCCCGCTTCATGCTTATGTTCGCGTCCGTCTCGGGTATATTGTCGTACCCATAAATGCGCGCCACCTCCTCGGCAATGTCGGCACTGCCCGCAATATCGCCGCGGAAGGAGGGCACCGTGCATATGAGCTCGTCACCTATGCAGCCCGTTTGTATGAACACGCGGTTTAGGTACTGCTGCATATCCTTCACGGGTATATCCGTTCCCAGCAACGCGTTCACCTTCGCCGCCGTTGTTTTCACTATGCGGGGCGAAATATCCTCGTTTAGTATATCAATCATACCGCGCGCCACCCTGCCCGCGCCCAGCTGCTCTATCAGTGTCAATGCCCGCTGCATGGCAAACATGGTGGTGGCCGCGTCAACGCCCTTGGAAAAACGCATGGAGCTTTCGGTGGAAATACCGAGCGCGCGCGCCGTTTGGCGTATGTTTCCATAGCCGAACTTGGCCGATTCAAACACAACCGTCTTGGTGGTGGGCTTTATTTCAGAGTTTTGCCCGCCCATTACGCCCGCCACGCCTATCGCTCCTTCGGCGTCGCAAATAAGCAGCATATTTTCGGTAAATTCTCTGTCCTTGCCATCCAGCGTGGTCATTTTTTCGCCCGCAACCGCACGGCGCACTATAATTTGATCGCCGCGAATGTCATTCGCGTCGAAAGCGTGCATAGGCTGACCCGTTTCCAGCATAACAAAGTTGGTTATATCCACGATGTTGTTTATGGGACGAATGCCCGCCTCGCGCAGCCTTGTGCGCATCCACTGCGGCGAACGCTCTATTTTCACGTCCGTAACGGCGGCGGCTATGTAGCGCGTGCATAGATCGGTTGCCCGCACGTCCACGCTCACCAGCGCCGAGGTTTCCGCTTCGCTCTCCGTGTATTTCACTTCGGGAAGTGTGAACTCCGCTTCATCCGCAGCGGAAGCCTCGCGCGCCACGCCTATTATGCTCAGGCAATCCGGGCGGTTGGCTCCCACCTCAAACTCTATCACCGCGCCGTTAAGCTCAAAAAGCTCACGCGCATCCATACCCAGCTCGTGTTCGCCCTCCAGTATCAGAATGCCGTCCACACCCGCGCCGGGGTAGTCCTCCTCCTTCAAATTGAGCTCCTCACCGGAGCACAGCATACCGAAGGACTCCACGCCGCGCAGCTTGCCTTTCTTTATAACACCGCCCGGCAGCGTGGCCACCGCCTTCGCCACGGGTATATACGCTCCCTCAAAAACATTGTCCGCACCCGTAACTATCTGCACCGGCTCAGCCTCGCCCACGTTTATGCTGCATATCTGCAGCTTGTCCGCATCGGGATGCTTTTCCAGCTTTTCGATACGTCCCACCACAACATTGACGATATCCTCACCTATATATTCTATTCCCTCCACGCCGTTGCCGGTCATAACCATTTTTTCGGCAAGCTCCTCCACATTGGAAGAAACGTTGGCGTAGTCCTTTATCCATCTGTATGGCGCTAACATTTGCACATACCCCCTATCATACGAATTGGCGCAGGAAGCGCAGGTCGTTTTCGTACTGCAAGCGGATGTCCGTAATGCCGTACTTTGTATTTGCCAAACGGTCTATACCCATTCCGAAGGCGAAACCGCTGTATTCGTTCGGGTCTATGCCCACGTTTTGCAGCACTATGGGATTTACCGAGCCGCAGCCTAAAACCTCCATCAAGCCCGCGCCCTTGCAGGCCGAGCAGCCCTTGCCGCCGCACACCGTGCAGGTCACGTCCACCTCGGCGGATGGCTCTGTGAACGGAAAAAACGCCGGCCGGAACTTTGTTTTCACATGCTCTCCGTAAAAGCTGCGCAAAAATGTGTTCAGCGTGCCCTTTAGGTCGGAGAAGCGAATGCCCTTGCCCACCACAAGCCCTTCTATCTGCATAAATACGGGCGAATGCGTCGCGTCCACATCGTCGCAGCGGAACACGCGGCCGGGGCACACCATACGTATGGGCGGCTTGCTTTGCAGCATTGCGCGCACCTGCACGGGCGAAGTGTGCGTGCGCAGCACAACGTCCTCGCTCACGTAAAAGGTATCCTGCGCGTCGCGCGCGGGGTGTTCCTTGGGAATGTTCAGCAGCTCAAAGTTGTATTTATCAAGCTCCACCTCAGGGCCTTCCATAACGTCAAAGCCCATACCCATAAATATATCTCGCACCTCGCGGTAAACCTGCGTTAAAGGATGCAGCGCGCCCGGACGAACCGCTTTTCCCGGCAGTGTGATATCCACACGCTCTGCGGCCAGCTTTTGCGCCAGCTCCTTTTGCTCTATCCGCTCCGTCTGAGCGGCAAGCGCGCCCTCCACCTCGGCGCGCATATCGTTCACCCGCTGCCCGAAGGCAGGGCGCTCCTCTGGAGATAGCGCGCCCATCTGCTTCATAAGCAGGGATATCTCGCCCTTCTTGCCCAAATATTTCACGCGGACATCGTTTAGCTGCGCGCTGCTTTCGCAGGCGGCTATATCCCGCTTTGCACTCTCCACCAAATTTTCATTGCTCATAACAAAAACTATCCTTTCAGTCTATGCCTAGCCTCATACAGCATTATTCCCGCCGCCACAGCAGCGTTTAGGCTCTCTGCCCTGCCGTACATCTCTATTTTGAAATTCACATCCGCTATGTCCAGTGTCTGCCGCGAAACGCCGCGCGCCTCGTTTCCTATCACCACGCAAGCACGCTCGTATTCGCCCATGCTGCCGCTGCCGGAAAGGCTGCCCGCTATAACTGTGCCGCCCGCCGCTTTGAACGCTTGCAAACGCCCGGCTAAACAGCACACCTCCACTGGCAGGTGAAAGCCGCTGCCCATTGCCGCGCGCTGTGCCTTCGGCCCGTAATGGTCGGCACACTCTGGTGAGAGCCACACTCCCGCCGCGCCCATAGCGTCCGCCGTGCGAATTATGGTGCCCACGTTTTTGGGGTCGGCCACGCCGTCCAGCGCCACGTAAAACCTGCCGTCCACGCTTTGCTCCGCCTCCGCCTTACTTACGCAGGCCAGCACATCTGGCGGCGTTTTGGTGTCCGCTATGCGCGCAAAAACGTGCTCCGGCAGCAGCAATACATCTATGCCCGCAGCAGCAGCAGCGCCCACTGTTTCGCTTTCCGCCCTGCGCACTATCACGCATTCCAGCGGCGCGCGGTAAGCCAAAGCCTCGGCAACCGTTTTTTCGCCTTCAATGATATACTTGCCATGCAGGTCGCGGTATTTTTTTTGCTTTAGCGAAGCCAACAGCTTCACATATTCATTTGACGCACTAATAATTTCTCTCATTTTTTCACAAAAAAAGGTTTTACCCATAATAAATGATAAAACCTTTTACAATATTCCCGCAACGAATAAAAGTTACGCCTGCACCGCTTTTTTGGCGGTCTCGGCCAGCTCTTTGAAAGCAGCCTTATCATTTACAGCTATGTCGGCCAGTATCTTCCTGTTGAGGTCGATGCCCGTTTTTTTAAGGCCGTTCATAAACTGCGAATAGCTTATACCGTTCTGTCTAGCTTCGGCGTTTATACGGATTATCCAAAGCTGACGCATATCTCTCTTTTTATTTTTACGTCCGGCATACGCATACACCATGGACTTCATAACAGCTTGTTTAGCAGAGCGATATTGCTTTGACTTCGCGCCAAAATACCCCTTTGCCAGCTTAAATATCTTCCTGCGTTTTTTATGGCCGCCTACGGCCCTCTTTATCCTTGCCATTTCACATTACCTCCTTACTTGTAGGGAATCAGCATCCTGATATTCTTCTGCTCCGAAGCGCTGATAAGTGTACCCTTACGGAGATTTCTCTTCCTCTTAGAGGATTTTTTATTCAGTATATGGCTCTTGTACGCCTTGGCCCGCTTAACTTTGCCCGATTTTGTTACCCTGAACCTTTTGGCGGCGCCCCTGTGCGTCTTCATCTTTGGCATAACTCTGCCCTCCTCGTCAAATTTTTCAAACTATCAATAAAAGACCGACACAACCTACACTTGCGCAGCATTTGCGGCAAGCTATAACAGACTCTGTCCTTCTTAAATCGCACAACCTCCGGCATATATCCGGCCGCGTATTACCGGCCTTTGTATACGCCCGCTCAGCTCTTTGGCGTGAGCACCATGAACATGCTGCGGCCTTCCATCTTGGCGTTCTTCTCCACCGCCGCGATATCCTCCAGCATTACCAAAAATTCATTCATTACAGCTCTGCCCTGGTCTGTATGGGCAAGCTGCCTGCCGCGGAAACGTATGGATACCTTTACCTTGTCTCCCGCAGTGAGGAATTTTCTCACGTTCTTGGCCTTTACCTCCATATCGTGGCGGTCTATTGTGGCTGAGAGCCGCATTTCCTTTATTTCCACGATTTTTTGGTTTTTCTTTGCCTCTTTCTGTTTTTTGCCCTGCTCAAACTTATACTTGCCGTAGTCCATTATTTTGACTACGGGCGGGCTCGCCTTAGGCGAAATATTCACCAGATCGAGGTCTGCCTCGTCGGCCAGCTTTTGTGCCTGCTCCTTGGGCATAACGCCCAGCTGATCGCCATTCTCGGCGATAACACGTACTTCCTTCTCCCTTATTTGTTCGTTTATGAACAGATCGTTAGCGATTGGAATTTCCCTCCTGTCTAATATACGCTCCGCTCCGCGAAACGCTTTCCCAAGCCTCTGCTGCCCTGAATATCAAAAAAACGGACAGCTCTCGCCGCCCGCATATCATTCGCACATTACCACTCATAAGCGCCCGCCAATGGCCGCGCCCACAAAAAGCTATTTAACACTGCCGCGCCTATGCGGGCAGGTGAGAAACGGGCAGTTTCTGCTTTGTTTTGCCTTGTTATGTTAACACGCGTTACGCGCTATGTCAAGTGTTTCGGGCGCAGTAGAGGCATTTATTTTTGATCCATCGTTATGCTCTGCGCTATGCTTTCGAAAAGCTGTTCAAATTCGCCGTAGCTTTCAGACGGGCTCTGCATTTGCAGGCAGTATATTCCCTCTTCGTTTGCAATAAAGATAGTATCTGCCGTGAAACTGTAGCTTTGCGCCTCCACGCTTCCCGTTATACTGAAACGCGCAGCGGGATAGCCTCCTATATCGAAATACTCCACCTCACCCGCCTCCATCTCCTTCATGGAAACGGGGAGCGTGCGCATGATGTAGTTTTCCACATTTGCCTTCAAGTCATCTTGCAGCGTAGCTTCCCTTTCTTCATAGTGCTTTGCGTAAGACATAAGAACGCTGGATGTGCTTTGCGGCTCAGAATATGCAAAAATATATCCCGTATTTTCCGCGTCCACCTTTTCCCAGGGCTTGCCCAGCAGCTCAATATCTACGCTCGGGATAGCCTTTGCCTTTGCTTCTGTGCTCGCCTTTGGCGCTTCGTCCGCCGCGCTTTGCCCGGCCTCGACCGGCGCGGCGGGCGAACACGCCATAAGTGCCAGCGCGGCAACAATCGCTATCAATATATTTATCTTTTTTTTCATTCTCGTACAACAATCCTTTCGGCGCTGTTTTGAAGCAGCCGGGAGAATTATATCAAAGCGGCGACAAAAAATCAAATCCACCGCTTTTTATGAAAATATTTTTCGTATCGGGCATAACAGGCTATAAACAGGCGTTTTTTTTGCTATTCGCGCTTTTTTATGATGTTAAGATCCACCCCTGATTCAGCGACAATACACCGTTAAAAATGTCATTTGTCAATTTGCGTTTGACAAATTCCACTCATTTAGTTAGAATGTTTTTCAAACAGGGTTGAAAACTACTATTTATTACATTATTGTAATAAAATTTAATTTGTCATGCCTTGTTTCATAAAGCTATGTTGCCAAAGAACGCAATATAGTGGGGCGTATACAAAAGAGGAGGATAATGTATATGAAAAAAATTCTTGTTGTTGTACTGGCACTTGTGCTGGCGGTGACCGCCTTTGCCGGTTGCTCACCCGCTCCGGCCGCTTCCGAGGCTCCGGCTGAATCCGCCGCCGTTTCCGAAGCCCCGGCCGAATCCGCCGCCGTTTCCGAAGCTCCCGCAGAATCCGCCGCCGTTTCCGAAGCTCCAGCAGAATCCGCTCCGGCCGAATCTGCCGCCGCTCCCGCAGAGGGAAGCTCTGAAATACCCGAGGGTGTTCAGGGTGGCAAAAAGATCGCCGTTGTTCGCAATTTGCAGGCGGGCGACCACACACAGCAGTTCTTGGACGGTTGCGTATCTGAAGGTAAATCCTTTGGTTTCCAGGTAGACACATTTGTTACCGACGGAGACAACGCCCGCACACAGGAGCAGGTTGCGCAGGTTATCCAGCAGGATTACGACGGACTGATACTGTCTCACGGTCAGCTGGAGTATTCTTACGATATGCTGAAACCCGCAAGGGACAAGGGCATGGTGGTATCCACATTCGATACGCTGGCGCTCAAGGACGGCAGCCCGGACGGAGAGCTGCTTGAAGGCGTTACATCCACAGCCCAGAACGATGCCAAGCTCGCAGAGCTTTCTCTCACCGATCTCGTGGAGAACACTACAAATTCACCCGCCAAGGTGCTGAAGCTGTGGTTTGGACCTGGCGTACCCCCGCTCGATCGCCGCGAGGAAGTTTACGCTAAGATGGTTGCCGATGGCAAAATAGAGACGCTGGAGCTCATAGCCCCGAACGATATGTCTGTTGCGCTTACGGACACCACCACAAAAACGGAATCTGTTCTGCCCAAGTACCCGGCAGGCACGGTGGACGCAATATGGGGTTCTTATGACGAACTTGCAAAGGGCTGCCTCATAGCGCTTAACGACGCCGGGCGCACGGACATACCCATGTTCACGATAGACGTATCCAACGACGATATGAACAAGATGCGCGAAAACCCGGATGTATGGAAGTCTACGGCCGCCGTTGATCCCAAGCTGATAGGTATAGCCAACATGAGGCTCATAGCGCTGAAGCTGGCCGGCGAGGAAACTCCCGACGATTACATACTTGAGGCTCAGCTCATAAAAACAGAGCAGCTCAAGGAAGACACCACAATGACAAACCTTTCGGACGTTGTTGAAGGCTGGGGAACACTGGATTCCATAGCAGATCTCAACCGCCCCTGGATGGATGCTCTGCGCGCACAAAACGTTGCCGCGTAAATCATCAAAAAAGAGCAAAACGTATACTATCTGCCCCGGAGAGCTTCTTCGGGGCAGATAGATTTTTTGGATTTTCGGGCAACGTGCTATCAAAAAAACCATCAGTAAAAAACTGGCTGTGATAGGTGCTGCGCCTGAGATTTTTTGAAGTCTGATTTTACAAAGTATATTTTTATTTCAGCGGATTTTGCCGGTTTTATACGCACCCGGCAAACACAGGAGAATTGATTATGGAAAAAAGCAAGCTGGAAATGAATGGCATATCCATAGAATTTCCGGGCGTAAAGGCGCTTTCCGGAGTGGATTTTGATCTTGACAGCGGCAATATACACGCGCTGGTGGGCGCAAACGGTGCGGGAAAATCTACGCTCATGAAAATTTTGGCCGGTGCGAACACCCACTATACCGGGCAAATATATATGAACGGTCAGCCGGTTGAAATACGCTCGCCCAAAAACGCCAAGGATCTCGGCATAGAGATCGTTTATCAAGAGGTGGACACCGCGCTGATACCCTACCTCACCGTTGCTGAGAACGTTATGTTTTCCAGCATGGTAAACAGCATGGGCAAAAAGCAGGTAGTAAACTGGAAGGAAATACGCGAGCGGGCGCGCCAGACCCTCAACCGCCTTAATGTGGAGCTGGATGTGAACCGCCTGGTTTCCACGCTCACATTGGCTCAAAAGCAGATGGTGCTCATAGCACGCTGCGTGGTGGAGCGCACCAGATTTTTGATATTGGACGAACCCACAGCGCCCTTATCCGGCACGGAGACGCAAGAGCTTTTCCGCGTTGCGCGTGACCTTGCGGCGGAGGGCGTAGGAATAGTGTTTATAACCCACCGTCTCGCGGAGCTGTACGAGATATGCAAGAGCATAACAATAATGAAGGACGGAACGGTGGTCACAAACCTTCCGCTTAACGATCAGCTGAGCATAAACCAGATAGTGGAATATATGCTGGGCCGCAAGTTTGACGAGACCTATCCCAAAAAGCAAGTGCAGATCGGCAGCACGCTGCTGAAAATAGATAATCTTAATGACCGTCACAACGCTGTGAAGGATGTTTCGCTGGAGGTCAAAAAAGGCGAGATAGTTGCCATTGCCGGGTTGGTGGGCGCAGGCAAGACAGAGTTTTGCAAAACATTGTTCGGCGCGATGAAGATGTCTGCCGGCACCATTTCGCTGGACGGAAAACAGCTCAAGATCACCACGCCCACCACTGCGGTGCGGCAGGGGCTGGCGCTTGTGCCGGAGGAACGGCGCAAGGAGGGTGTGCTCATAACAGACCCTGTATATTCAAACATATCCGTTGCCTCGCTTTCGAAGTACACGGGCGCGCTGTCCGTTGTGAAAAAGAAGAAGGAAAAGGAAGTTGCCCGCGAGATGATAAAGGAGCTGGGCATAAAAACACCGTCCGAAAACCAAAAGGTGGCGCTTTTATCTGGCGGTAACCAGCAGAAGGTGGCCGTTGCAAAGTGGCTCATTTCAGACTCGCAGGTATATATTTTCGACGAGCCCACCAAGGGCGTTGACGTAGGCGCAAAGCGGGATATTTTCGAGCTTATCGAGCGCCTTGTGGAGCAGGGCAAGGGCGTTATTTACGCTTCCAGCGAATTTGACGAAATACTTGCCATTGCCGACCGCATATACGTTATGTACGGCGGCAAGATAGCGGCGGAGCTTAAAAGGGACGAAGCCGACGAACAAAAGCTACTCTATTATTCGACAGGAGGAAACTGATAATGAATCCAAAGGAAGCCCGGCTGAACAAGCATGCCGGAAAAACAAGCGTAGGAGGCTTTTTCCAGAAATGGGGCACGCTCATAACAGTCGGCATACTGTTTATAATATTCACTTTCGGTAACTGGAGCGATACGACAGGCGCCAGCATGTGGCTTACCACAGACAATATGATAACTATATTGCGCGCCATCTCCATAACGACCGTTATAGCGATAGGCCTCACCTTCTCGCTATCTGTAAACGGCATGGATCTTTCCATAGGTTCCACTGCCTCCTTTGCGGGCAGTATTATAATGACATTTTTCATATGGCAGCAAATGCCCATTGCGCCCGCAATAATACTGACAATCGTTATCTGCCTGGTTGTGGCAGTGATGAACTCCATACTGATTGTGGGGCTGAAAATACCCGATATGATAGCGGCGTTGTCCATGATGTTCGCTTTCAAGGGCGTTGCCTCCACCGTGCAGCGCGGCGGTGTTTTGACAGAGCGCATGACCACGCCGGACGGACTGACGGCACCCGGCCTAGTTCCCAAGGAATTTAAAATGCTGGGTACGGAGCCTCTTATAATAATCATAATGATAGTGGTGGTTCTCTTTGCTTTCTTCTTCCTTACATATACAAAGCACGGCCGCTACATGTATGCCGTTGGCGGCAACCCTGAGGCCGCGAGGCTTTCGGGCATACCCGTTCCAAAGTATAGGATAGGCGCATACTTCCTCTCCTCCGCCTTTGCGGCGCTGGGCGGTATACTGGTGGCGGCTCGCGTGGGCTCTGCCCAGCCGGACGGCGGCGGCCTGTATCTGATGCCCTCTGTGGCGGCGGCCTACATAGGCTTTTCAGTAGCGGGTGCCGGAAAGGCAAACGCCATAGGCACGCTTGTGGGTGCGGCGCTGGTGGGAATACTGGACAACGGCCTGAATATGATCGGCGTACCCTACTATTCTATGGATATAGTAAAGGGCGCGGTTCTGGCCATAGCGCTGGCTCTCACATACTTCCGCAAAGCGGATTAAAAAAATCATCAATCAAAGCAAAGACCCACCTGCCCTGGCAAGTGGGTCTTTTACTGCTTTATAGTATATCAGTCGTATATCTCCTCCGCCAAAGCTTCCCCCAGCTTTTTCTGTAGGCCCAGATCGAAAAGCATTTGCAGCAGCCCGTAACGCACGCGCATATCCTTGGCGTAATATATGCAGTCCAAAAACATTTGCCTGTCCACCCCGCGCTGCACGGGCGAGCTTGGCGCGTCCATACCGCGCAGTATCTCCTCCTGACGCGCAGATGTGGGCAGACCCGCCGCCAGCTCCATTATTTTCGGCCAGCTTTGCTCCAGGCGGTCTATGCGCGCCAACACCGCATCGGGCGCGTTTTTGCCCGCCTTGCGCTCCATCTCTATAACGGCGCCCGCCGCGCCGCCGTACGCGCGCACTATATCCGCCTCCCACGCGGCAGCGTCGTAACTTTTCGCAAGCTCCCTCGCGCGGTCAAAATCCACCTCTTCGCCGCGCAGCAATTCAAAAAGCCGCGTCGCCATAACAGAGGAAATACCCACCGCCGTGCCGTGCAGCATGGGCGGCATGCCAAGCTCTGTAAAACGCACATCGAAAAAATGTGCCAGCTGGTGTTCCGCGCCCGATCCGGGCTGCGAGCTCCCGTTGTAGCCCATGGGGAAACCGGCCAGCGTGAGCCCGCTCATAACAGCGTCCACCACATCCGCGCCACGCGCCGCCAGGCCATCCGCCTTATCCACCACCGCGCGCGCCGCCGCTTCCACTATGCCGGCGCTGTATTCACAAAAATAATCGCCCGTTATAATGGAAGCTATGCGCCAGTCCAGCAGTGAAACGTATTTTCCCAGCATGTCGCCCACGCCGGCTGCCAGCATCTCCATGGGCGAATGGCGTATCACCTCCGTCTCGCCCACCACGGCGTAGGGCGTTTGCGAATTTATGGTGGTTTTCAATCTGTTTATGAGCAGTATGGAAACGCTTGTGTTGAAGCCGTCCATGGAGGCGGAGGTGGCCGCTATGATGGAAGGGCGGCCGGTGCGCGCGCCCACATATTTGCAAAGATCGTTTATTGTGCCCGAGCCAACGCCCAGCATAAGGTCATACTCATCGTCCGCCGCCAAGAGCAGCCTGCCTATGGCGTCTGCGTCCGCATGAAGCTTTTCGTCCGGAAAGATATACTCGCCAAACGCTATTCCCGCCGCCAAGAGCAATGCCTTCACGCTCTCGCCCAGCGCTTCTTCCGTGTTCTCGTCCGAAACCACGAGCGGTCTTTTGAACCCGCCGCGCAAAACGATGGCGGGCAGCTCACCCGCCGCGCCCGAGCCTATTGCTATTTCGCGCGTGGCCGAAGAATGGCGCTTGCCGCAGTCGCAATCAAATTCCAGTCCTATATATTTTTTTGGATCCGTCCAAATTTCCATTATATATCCCCCAGCTTGCATTTTGCCTATGAAATTATTATACACCAAGGCCAGGCGGCGCACAAACAGTGTAAATGCTCATATTTGTGTGCTATACTTTATATAGAGCAGCGTATAAAGCCACGGAGGTTCGCTTGTGCACACTGTAAAAACATTCCTGGACGAAATGATATATAAATTCACAGAGCAGCCGCGCGGGTTGGATTTTTCGCGCAATGCCTATCCCTACGCGGATGAATCCGACAATGTTTGGTATGAGCGCACGGCCAAAAAGCACATACGCACAATATTTTCATATTTTGAAGATAAGAGCCTGCCCGTGCTGGATCTGGGCTGTGGCAAGGGCTATGTGCTGTATCAACTGCAAAAAATGGGCTTTAAGCGCACGGACGGCATAGAATACAACCCCGAATTTGTGGATATTGCCAACGAAAACATGGAAAAACTGGGGCTCGCCGGTAAGGTTCGCATACTGAATATGGACGCGCGCGAATTTGAGCATTACGATAGCTACGGAATAGTGTATATGTTCCATCCCTTCGGCGGGCAGACCATGCGCGCCGTGCTTTCCGGCATAGAGGAAAGCCTGCGCCGCCGCCCGCGCAAGTTTTACGCCGTATATTTTTACCCCGTAGAGCACGTCATGTGGGACGAATCGCCCTTATTTGTGCGCAAAATGTCCATGGTCATGGAATTTTTGAACACGGAGCTGGACGTATATTATTACGAACACGATCCCCAGCGCCGCCCGCGCCGAAAACAGCTATTCCGCGACGTTCTGGACGACCATATGGGTCATTAATCTGAATTTTTACCCGCTCCTTGCCAATTGTAATCCACCATAGTATTATTCTTTGTATAGTATTTTTACGGGGGCGGGCAATGAACGAATTTGAGAAGCAGCGGCTGCTTGTGGACATTTCCAAAATGTATTACGAGCATGACTTGAGTCAGCTTGAGATATCCAAAAAGATGGGTATTTCCCGAACTTATATAAGCAAGCTTTTGAGCGAGGCGCGGGAGCAGGGTATAGTTCAAATAAGCATAAACGATCCGTCGGTGCGCGAGAGCGCGCTTGAGAAGAGCTTGCGCAAAAAATATTCTCTGCGCAGGGCGTTGATAATACCCGCGAAGGATTCCGACCCCGCGCTGCCTGACAGGCTGGGAAGCGCGGCGGCCGAACACCTAAACAACATATTGAGGGACGGCGACACCATAGCCACCTCCTGGGGCTCCACGCTGCACGCTTTTTCGCGCAAGATAGTGGGGCGGGATGGCATAAGCGGTGTGCGCACCGTGCAGCTCTGCGGCGGTGTTACCCGGCAGAGCGAAAACGTGTACGCGGGCGACATACCCAAAAACATTGCGCAGGCGCTGGACGGCTCATATTATATGATACCGCTGCCCGCCGTGCTGGATAACGCGAGCGCCAAAAATACGCTGATGCGTGACAAAAATATACACAGCGTTATGACGATCGCGCGCAACGCGGATATAGCCATATTTTCGACCGGCGCTTTCGAGGAGAAAAACCTTTACATAAGCGCGGGTTATTTTTCTGCCGAGGATATATCTTTGCTAAGCAGCGCGGGCGCGGTGGGCGATATATGTTCTCATATAATAGACGAAAACGGCCAGCTATGCGACACGCAGCTGGAAAAGCGCATAATTGCACTGACTATGGAGGAGATCGCGGCCATACCCTCGCGCATGTGCATAGCGGCGGGCGAAAACAAGCGCGCCTGCCTGCCCGCCGCGCTAAAGACGGGCTGCATAAACATATTGGTGACAAACGAGGAAATGGCGGAGCATCTTTTGGAGCAGTCTTGAAGAAACGTATTTCCCGGCCGTATGCCAAAGAACGACTTTACTTCGCCTCCGGGCGATATTTTTACAGCACAAAAGGAGCGCACTATGGAAACACAAAAACTGCTGGCTGCCGAATTCGGCCTTGATATAAGCATTGCCCGAAACATAATAGATCTAATAGAGGAGGGCAACACGATCCCCTTCATCGCCCGCTACCGAAAGGAGCTCACAGGCTCGCTGGACGATCAGATATTGCGCGAATTCTCCGAGCGGCTCACCTACCTCAAAAATCTGGCGCAGCGCAAGGTGGATGTGATAGCCGCCGTGACCGAGCTTGGTAAGCTCACGCCGGAGTGGCAAGCCGCCGTTACTTCCGCCGCCACGCTGGCCGAGGTGGAGGATCTATACCGCCCGTACAAGCAAAAACGGCGTACGCGCGCCAGCGTAGCGCGTGAGCGCGGCCTGGCGCCGCTGGCCGCCATTTTATACGCGCAGGATGTGAAAACGGGCAGCATAGAGGAGCTGGCCGCGCCCTTCATAAACACCGAAAAGGAGGTTTTGGACACAGAAGCCGCGCTGGCCGGAGCAATGGATATAATAGCCGAGGATATTTCGGACAGCGCACCGCTGCGTAAGACACTGCGCAACCTTTTATCCCGCCACGCGGATATACGCTCCTCCGCCGCAAAGGAGGAGGATTCCGTATACAGCACCTATTACGATTTTTCGCAGCCCGCGCACGCACTGCCCTCCCACCGCATACTGGCGATGAACCGGGGCGAAAAGGAGGGTTTCCTCAAGGTGAAAACGGCTGTGGACGATGAGGCTATGCTGGGCGTGCTTTTTAAGTTCGCCGTAAGGGAGGGCAGCATAACCACCGAATACGTGCGCCGCGCGGCGGCCGACAGCTGGCAGCGCCTGCTCTTCCCCTCGCTGGAGCGGGAGCTTCGCGCCCTTTTGACGGAGCGCGCAAACGAGCAGGCCATAAAAATGTTCGGCCAAAACCTCAAGCCCACGCTCATGCAGCCGCCGCTAAAGGGGCGGGTGGTGCTGGGCTTCGACCCCGCCTACCGCACCGGCTGCAAGCTGGCCGTGGTGGACGAAACGGGCAAGGCGCTTTCTACCGCCGTGATATACCCCACCCCGCCCAACAACAAGGTTAAAGAAGCGGAGGCCACACTCACGCGGCTCATTGAAAAGCACGGCGTGGATGTTATCGCCATAGGCAACGGCACTGCTTCGGGCGAATCAGAGCTGTTTGTGGCCGAGCTTATAGGCAAGCTTAAGCGCAATGTTTCCTATGTCATGGTGAACGAGGCGGGCGCTTCGGTGTATTCGGCCTCCAAGCTGGGCGCGCAGGAATTCCCCGACTTTGACGTGTCTTTAAGAAGCGCCGTTTCTATAGCGCGCCGCCTGCAAGACCCGCTGGCCGAGCTGGTGAAGATAGACCCCAAGGCCATAGGCGTGGGGCAATACCAGCACGATATGCCCGTGAAGCAGCTGGACGAAACGCTCACCGGCGTGGTGGAGGACTGCGTGAACAGTGTGGGCGTGGATATAAACACGGCCTCGCCCGCGCTTTTAAGCTACGTGGCGGGAATATCGGCCACGCTTTCCAAAAACATAATAGCCTACCGCGAGGAAAATGGCGCTTTCACCGCGCGCACGCAGATAAAGAAGGTACCCAAGCTGGGGCCCAAGGCTTTTGAGCAGTGCGCCGGATTTTTGCGCATACCCGGTGCCAAGAATATGCTGGACAACACGGCCGTGCATCCAGAATCCTATCCCGCCGCCAAAAAGCTGCTGGCGCTGCCCGGTATTGATCCCAAGAACATTTCCAGTATAGACGAGGAAATAAAGCGCTATGGCGAGGCCAGAGCGGCCGAAGAGTGCGGCGTTGGCCTTCCCACCCTGCGCGATATCGCGGCCGAGCTCAAAAAACCGGGCAGGGACATCCGCGACAGCCTGCCTCCCGTTACACTGCGCCAAAGCGTGCTTTCCATAGAGGATCTAAAGCCGGGCATGGAGCTTTCGGGCGTGGTGCGCAACGTTATAGATTTCGGCGCTTTTGTGGACATAGGCGTACATCAGGACGGGCTGGTGCACATATCCCAAATGGCGGATAGGTATATAAAGCATCCCTCCGAGGCCGCCAGCGCGGGCGATACCGTGAAGGTGTGGGTGCTGTCTGTTGATACTGAGAAAAACAGGATATCGCTCACAATGAAAGCGCCTAGGTGATATGAAAAAACCAGATGAAACTTCCGGTTTTTATTTGTGTCTTATTCCGCCGGCGGCCCTTGATCTCCACCCTCTTGCGGTTCACCTCCCGTGGGCGTTTCGCTGGACTGCGGCTCTCCGCTCGCCTGATTCCCCGCCTGGTCTCCGGTTGCCCCGCCCGTATCGCCCTCCTGCGTTTGCGCGTCCTGCCCGGGCGGTGGATTTGTGGAGGTGGTTCCGTCCACGTATTTTATTTCGTCCTCTTTTATCCAGCCCAGTCGTTCTCTGGCCTGCTGCTCCACATATTCATCAGAGCCTATATAATCCAGCTCGCTTTTTTTGAAATCAAGCTGCCGCTCCAGCTCTTCCTGCTGCTGCTTCAGCTCCTCCTGCTTTTTTAACTGCGCACTCAAAACGGATTGCTGGCTAACGTAGCTTATGCCCACATATATCAGCACCCCTATGAGAATTATTATCTTCAGCCGGCCAAAACCGGATCTCTTGCCTGCCAAAGCGCGCCTCCGTTCCACTGTTTTCACTCATAATAGCACAGCGGCACAAATTCTTCAAGCGGCGGTGCGTTTGTGCGCGGACCCTATCTAAAAAGCTATTGAATTAGCAAAGCGTTGTGGTATAATTTAATAGTATTTTTATGCGCAGCCGCAAATTAGGAACGTTTTGGACGGCATGAGCGCAGTTTATGCAGGAAAGGACCTTTTTGACATGAAGAGAGTTTTGATCATTGCGCTCTGCGCAATTTTAGCGTTCGGCGTATTGTTTGGTTGCGCGCCCGCGCAGGAGCAGGCACCCGCCGCCGAACCCCCATCCGCACCGCAAACGGAGCAGCCGGCCGCGCCCGCCGCCACGCAAAGCGCTTCGCAGGCGCCCGCCGCCACGCAGGAGGCAGCCGCATCAGCAGAGCCCACCGCCGAGCCCACGCCCGACCCCACACCGGAGGACGCTTCGCCCACCACGGGTCTGCGCGGTGTTAACACTACCTACAAACCCATAATAGTGCAAATAGAAAACGAACCTCCCGCGCGTCCGCAAAAGGGCATACAGTGGGCGGACGTTGTATATGAAACGATGATAGAGGGTATAGACACGCGCTTCACCTGCGTATTCAACGATATACTTTGGCGTACCGATTCGCCCGAAGAGCTGGACGTTGGACCCGTGCGCTCCTCGCGCTACTATCATCAGTGGATACAGGGCGAGTGGGATGCGCTTTACGTGCATCAGGGCGGCGCGGAGACCCCCGGCCTGGAAAGCTACATTTGGGGCCCCAGCAACGACCATATAAAGGTACGCATAAACGGCGCCGGCAAGGGCGCGTCGAACGCGAACTACATATACCGCCGCAAAAACACGGGCAAGGCGCTGGAACACACCGCCTACACTGAGCTGCACAAGGATCTTGAGGTATATAATTACGAGCCCGCGCAGAGAAAACCCTTCAAATTTTATCCGCTTGAAGACTATGCGGAGCGCCCGGCAATAGAAAAGATCGGCCTCGCGTTTTGGTCTCAAAACAACACAGGCGCGGATTTTTGGGCGAAGCCCGGCTGGGTGGAATACCGCTATGACGCGGCTTCTGATAAGCTGATACGCTATATGAGCGGCAAGGAATTTATTGCCGAGGAAACGGGCAAGCCGCTTGAGGTGCAAAATCTTGTGGTGCAGTACGTAACCGTATATGATTTCCCCAACGAGCAGGGGCGCAAGAAGGTGGACGTATTTGGCGAAGGCCCGGCAGAGTTCATAATACACGGCAAGCACATAACGGGAACATGGAAGCGTGACAACGCCGCCAACGCACCCACGATATATTACGACGATAAGGGCGAGGAGATAATATTCACGCCCGGCAACACCTGGATAGAGATGTACCCGAACGACAAACAGGTGGATGTAAAATACGCGGACGGCACAGAATACCGCACAAACACAGATCAGCCATAAAAAAGAGCCTCCCACAGTGGAGGCTTTTTTGGTTGAAAATTTAGATGCTTGCCTCGCCCGCAAGTGGTGATATATAATAAATAGGATATTGATTTTTTTAAGGGAGAACATATATGTCAAAATATACAAAACAGGATCTGCACACAATAATAAAGGAAAAGGACATCAAATTTCTGCGCCTGCAGTTTACCGACATTTTCGGTATACTCAAAAACATAACGGTCATGGCCAGTAATCTTGACAAAATTGTGGATGAGGGCTGCATGTTTGACGGCTCGTCCATAGACGGCTTCGCGCGTATTGAAGAATCGGACATGATGCTGATGCCCGATATAGACACCTTCGAGGTGTTCCCCTGGTCTAACCCCAAGGGACGCACGGCGCGTTTCATCTGCGACGTATACACGCCCGCGGGCGAACCGTATAAATCCTGTCCGCGCCGCATATTGAAAAATCAGCTGGAGGAAGCGGCCAAGCTGGGCTACACATTCAACACCGGACCGGAATGCGAATTTTTCCTCTTCGAGAAGGACGAGCACGGCAAGGCCACAATAAACACAAACGACGAGGGCGGCTATTTCGACCTTGCACCGCTTGATACGGGCGGCGCGGCGCGCAGGGATATCTGCATAGCGCTGGAGGAAATGGGCTTCAAAATAGAGGCCTCACACCACGAATGCGCGGCAGGTCAGCACGAGATAGATTTTAAATACGGCAACGCGCTCAAAATGGCGGATGACGTTATGACATTCAAAATAGTTGTGAAACGCATAGCGCAAAACCACAATCTACACGCCACCTTCATGCCCAAGCCTGTATACGGCGTTGCGGGCAGCGGCATGCACATAAATATGTCGCTCAAGGGCGAGGGCGGCAACGCTTTTTGCGACGCGGGTGACGAGCTGGGGCTTTCCAAAGAAGCTTACGGTTTTATGGCGGGGCTGCTGGATCACGCGCGCGGCATGGCGCTTCTCACCAACCCCACAATAAATTCCTACAAGCGCATGGTGCCCGGCTACGAGGCGCCGCTATACATCGCCTGGTCGGCCAAAAACAGGAGCCCGCTGGTGCGCGTTCCTCACGCAAAGGGTTCGGCAACGCGTCTTGAGCTGCGCAACCCCGACCCATCGGCAAACCCCTATCTGGCCTTCGCCGCTTCGCTGGCAGCCGGGCTTGAGGGCTTGAAAAACGGCGCCGTTCCGCCGCCGCCGGTAAACAAAAACATATACACACTAACGCCGGAGGAGCAGAAAACGCATAAGATAAAGCGCATGCCGCAGAATATGTTCGACGCCATACAGGATTTCAAAAAGGACGAGCTTATGCTGGCCGTGCTGGGCGAAAGCGCCTTCCGCAAATACCTCAAGGGCAAGGAGGAGGAATGGCTGGATTATTCCTCACACGTGCACGATTGGGAGCGCGATCAGTACCTGACCAGATATTGACGCGAGTATATGACCAAAAGGTCGGTCACGTAAATTTGTTAAAAAATACCAGCCGCTGCCCTAGCTTAGGGAGCGGCTATTTTCTTGCGAAGTAGTATTTATATGGCGCTATCAGCGCGCGCCCGGGCGCGTCCTCACATCGTCGTTTTTATACACGTTGAATGTGAATATTATTCCCTCATGCGCGGCGGGCTCTGAGGTCTCGGCCAAACGCCAGCCCGCTCGTCCATCCAGCGGATTTATCGCCGTGTCATGCTCTTTTTCGGCCTGCACTTTGGTTATGTAGGCCGTGTCGCAGCAATCCATAAGCTGATTATACACGGACGCGCCGCCTATCACGAAAACATCCTCGCTGCTGTATTTGCCCATCGCTTCAAAAAGCTGCTCCATACTGCGGCAAAGAACCGCACCCTCGCAGGCAAAACCCTCGTCGTCAGACAGCACAATATTCGTCCTGCCGGGCAGCGGCTTCCCGCCAGGCAGAGAGCGCAGCGTGGCCTCGCCCATCACCACCACCTTGCCTTTGGTCTTCTCACGAAAATATTTCATATCGGGCGAAAGATGAAAAAGCAGGTCGCCATCCTTCCCTATTCCCCAATTTTTGTCCACAGCTACAATAAAATTCATATTTCCCCCTCACACCGCCACGGGTATTTTAACGTCCAGCTCGTGCGCTTCATAGTCCACAAGCTTAATGCTGTCCTTGGTGAACGCATAAAAATCATTTATGGTCTCGTCCATCCACAGCTTGGGCGCGGCGTATGGTTTTCGCGCTATTATCTGCTCCACGATGGGAATGTGTCTGTCATATATGTGCGCATCCGCTATCACGTGCACCAGCTCGCCCGCAAGCAGGCCGGATACCTGCGCAAACATATGCACAAGCGCCGCGTATTGCGCCACGTTCCAGTTGTTCGCCACCAGCATATCCTGGCTGCGCTGGTTTAGCACAGCGTTGAGCTTTTTGCCCGTCACATTGAAGGTTACGCTGTACGCGCATGGATACAGCCGCATTTCGCTCAAATCGTGATGATTGTATAAATTGGTCATTATGCGCCGAGAGAGCGGGTTGTTTTTGAGATCGAAAAGCACCCTGTCCACCTGATCCATCTCGCCCTCGGGGTAGCTATGCTTGACGCCCAGCTGATATCCGTACGCCTTTCCTATACTGCCCTCCTCGTCCGCCCAGGCATCCCATATCCGGCTGGAAAGGTCGCTTATGTTGCTTGATTTTTTCTGCCATATCCACAGCAGCTCGTCCACCGCCGATTTGAAAAAAGTCTTTCGCAGTGTCAGCGCGGGAAATTCCTCCGAAAGATCGTAGCGATTCACTATCCCAAAGCGCTTCACGGTATGCGCGGGCGCGCCGTCCTCCCACACCGGCCGCACATCGTATTCACTGTCCCAAAAGCCGTTTTCCAGTATATCCTTGCAATTCTGTATGAAAATTTCGTCTGCGCGACTCATAAAAAACCTCCAAATAAAGTCCGAATATATTCGATTATTATACCATATAATGAAGGGGTTTCAAAACTCGCATATTATGATAAAATATATTGAAAACTTATTTTTGGAGGATCACACATGGCAAAGCATGTTAAAATGATGGTTTTGGATACCTGCCCGCACTGCAAGCACGCCTTTGAAATGATGGATAAGCTGCGCAAGCAGCATCCTGAATACAACGAGGTGGAGATTGAAGTGATAGACGAAAACTGGGAAAGTGAAAAAACGGAGGGCTACGATTACTGGTATGTGCCCACGTTTTTTGTGGACGACGTAAAGGTGCACGAGGGCGTTCCCACGCTTGCCGCTGTGGAAACGGTGTTTCGCGAAGCTTTGGCATAGAGCGGGGGCATGGATGTGACGTGGATTATAGTATTGTGCATAGCCGTTGGAGTTGTTGTTGCGATTTTTGCGGTGGTGCACGTAATAGCAAACAAGGTGTTTAATGTAGCGGTGAAGTCTAAAGTGCCCAAAAACGTGGTGCTTGATACCAACGCGGAGGATATGTCGGGTCTTGACAGAACGGCAGAAGCGGAGGCATGCGCCTGGCTTCAAAGACAAAGCTTTGAGGAGCACCGCATAATGGCAGGGGACGGCGCGCCGCTATTTGGGCGCATACTAGTCGCGGCTTCAAATTCTCACAAATGGGTGATAATATGCCACGGCTTTACGGGCAACGGGCTGAATATGGGCGGTTGCTCACGTCATTTTTACGACGCGGGTTATAATCTGCTTTTGCCGGATTTGCGCGGCTGCGGTAACAGCGGCGGCGGTTATTTGGGCATGGGCTGGCTGGATTCTAAAGATATGCTACTGTGGATTGATATTATATTAAGCAGGGATACCGATGCAAAAATAGTGCTTACGGGCGGTTCTATGGGCGGTGCAACGGTGATGATGACCACCGGGTTAGAGTTGCCCAAAAACGTGGTGGCGGCGGTGGAAGACTGTGGCTATACCACTGTCTGGGAGGAATTTACCTACCAGTTAAAAAAGGTTTTCTCTCTGCCGCAATTTCCTTTTTTGTATATAGCCAACCTTATGTCCAAAGGGCGCGCGGGCTATTCTTTTAAAGAAGCGTCAAGTATAGCGCGCTTAAAGCGTTCTAAAACGCCCACATTGTTTGTGCACGGTACAGCGGACGAATTTGTTCCGTTTTCTATGTTGGATAAAAACTACGAGGCGGCCGCGTGCGAGAAGCAGCGGCTTGCGGTGCAGGGCGCGGGGCACTGGCTGAGTGCGGAGAAAGAGCCCGAACTGTACTGGAGCACAGTGGACAGCTTTCTGGCACGCTATATGGACATCTGATACGAAAGATCATTACAAAAAGAACGCCGTACATATCCTTTTTACGCACGGCGTTTTCTTTGGCTCTATACTAAAGATTGGGGTAGGAAGAAAAAAGAAGAAGCAAAGTGCTTCAAAATCTTGTAGACTAAAGTTACTACTCAACACCCTACAAGAGGAGAACACAATGCTTCAAATAGATTTTATCGCAAAACTGCTGGATATGGAATACATAGAACTAAAAAATGTTGAAACAACGGATAAAAGCATAAGTATCTACTTTTCGGCCCTGTGAAAAAAAGTCTGTAAAAACAGCTTTCGATGATACAATATCAAAGG
>CAYXFB010000010.1:0-56010 GCA_964464145.1 uncultured Christensenella sp. | reverse complement strand
GGAGATAAAACCCCAATCTTAACCATGCTAATGCAATTTACTATGTTATCACAACCACCTAGCCTAGTCAACAAAAAACTTGCCGCTCCGCCGCTTGTTTTGATATTTTTTTTAAAATCGCACTCCACGCCTCTTTTTTCCCCTACCGTATCCTGGCGAATATCATTCTTCCCGCTGCCGTCTGCAGTATACTTGTCACCACCACATCCACGGCCTCGTCCGCCCTGCCGCGCGCGCCCTCCACCACTATCATCGTGCCGTCGTCTAGGTAGGCAACGCCCTGGCCGGCCTCCTTGCCGTCACGCACTATGGTCACTCGCAGCTCCTCGCCCGCCATCAGTATGGGCTTCACCGCGTTGGCAAGCTCGTTTATGTTGAATATCTTTACATCCTGCAAGGCGGCCACTTTGTTTAGATTATAGTCGTTCGTTACCACCGTGCCGCCCGTATCCTTGGCCAGCCGCAGCAGCTTCAGATCCACCTCGGGCACGTCCTCATAATCCTTATCCGAAATGCGCATCTGGTTTTTCAATTCCTTCTGCATTATTTTCAGTATATCAAGCCCGCGCCGCCCGCGCGTACGCTTCATGGAATCGGCCGAATCGGCTATTTTTTGCAGCTCGGCCAGCACAAATTCCGGCACTATAAGCTCTCCCTCAAACACACCCGTTTTGCATATATCCAGTATACGCCCGTCTATTATAACGCTCGTGTCCAGTATTTTGGGCGAAGCGGCCGCCGCGTCCGCGCTGTCGCCGCGCGCCTGCCTTTTGCCGCTTATGTAGCCCGCCAGATCGCGCCTGCGCTTTACTCCCGTGGTCAGCCCCAGATAACCGAATATTATATAATCTATTATGGTGAGCGGCATGGATATCCACGCAACCTCTATAAGCCCTATTATAACGGATATGAGCGCCGCTATAACAAGGCCTATCACAAGGCCTATGGCGCCCGCCAAAAGCGAGCCGGATGACGTCTGAGAAATATTGTTCTCTATGCCCTTCACGCCACGCTCAATAGCTCCCGCTATGCGTTTTGAAAGCAGCAGAAATATGATTCCGGTAAGTGCGGAGCTTAAAATATAAATAAAAATTGGTACCCACGCGTCCAAAACGCCCATGAACTTCGCGCCTGTGGAATGCTCGTATATGTTTTCCACGGCCAGCACAACGCCCGGGCCAACAATGAAGCCCACGGCAATTATCACTATGCGCAAAAGTTTTGCCAGCATATCCTTTCACCCCCTTCGTTTTTATTGTGTAAAACGTACAGCCCCCCTCGCCTCGGCGGGATGAGCGGCCGCAGCCATAATTTAAAACACTTTGTCCAGCACGTCGAACAGTGTGTTCACCTTAACTATATCAAGGCCACCGGCCTCTACGGCGCCGCAGTGCTTGGGCACGAACACGCGCTTTATCCCCAGGCGCGAGCACTCCGCCACGCGCCGCGATATCTGCGCCACGTTGCGTATCTCGCCCGCCAGACCTATTTCGCCTATGAAGGCCGTTTCCCTGTCCACCGGTATGTTTCTGAGCGAGGAAACTATGGCCACGGCCAGCGCCATGTCCGCCGCGTGCTCCTTCACCTTTATGCCGCCCGCCACGTTTATGAAAATATCCTGCGTATAGAGCTTCAGCCCAATTTTTTTCTCCAGCACTGCGCAGATCATATACAGCCTGTTCGTATCGAAGCCGGAGCAAAGACGGCGCGGTATGTTTATCTGCGTATGCGCGCACAGCGCCTGCACCTCTAAAAGCATGGGCCGGCTGCCCTGCGTTGCCGCGAAAACGCACACGCCGTTGAGGTTCCCCCGAACCTCGCCCTCAAAGAGCATGGCCGGGTTTGAGACCTCCGCCATGCCCGTGTCGCGCATTTCGAATATGCCTATCTCGTCCGTGGAGCCGAAGCGGTTTTTCACCGCGCGCAGTATGCGGAAATTGGAGGTTTTCTCCCCCTCGAAATACAGCACCGTATCCACTATATGCTCAAGCACGCGCGGCCCGGCCAGAGCGCCCTCCTTGGTGACGTGACCTATTATGAAGGTGGCTATGTTCAGCGTCTTGGCTGTCGCCGTTATGCGGGTGGCGCAGCCGCGCACCTGTGCCACGCTGCCCGGCGCGGAGGATAGCTGCGAATCGTACAGCGTTTGTATGGAGTCTATTATGAGAAAATCCGGCTTCGTGTCCTCAACTGCCGCCATAATACCCGAAAGCTCGGTTTCGGCCACTAAAAGTATGCCGTCCGTTATGCCCAGGCGCGTTGCTCGCATCTTTATCTGCGCCGCGCTCTCCTCGCCCGAAACGTACAGCACCTTGCCAAACTCCGCCAGCTTGCGCGCAACCTGCAGCAGCAGTGTGGATTTACCTATGCCCGGCTCGCCGCCCGAAAGCACAACGCCGCCCGGCACAACGCCGCCGCCCAGCACCCTGTCGAACTCACCTATGCCCGTGGCGAAGCGCCGCTGCGATTCCTCTGGTATATCGGCAAATTTATACACCTTGGCGGGCGAAGCAAAGCTTATGTCGCGCGCCGTCTTGGTTTTCACCTCGGCCGCGACCGCCTCCTCCACAAGTGTGTTCCAGCTTTCGCAGCCGGGGCATTTGCCCAGCCACCTGCCGCTTATAAATCCGCATTCACTGCATACGTACTGCGTTTTTGCCTTTGCCATGCCCCGCCCTTTCGCCGCTCCGTTGCGCGCTAACCAACCTGCGCGTATTTCACTACCTCGTCCAGCGAGCCGTCCGTTATGTCGTAAAACGTTACGCCGCTGCCGTTCACGCTCACCATCAGGCTCTTCGTTATGTCCGAGGTGAGCGGATAGGTGTTTTGCTGGTTCGTGAAGCAGATATACACCTTATCGTCCTTGGTGTAGGCCACGTATCCGTCGCCCACATCGTAATTCAGCACGCCCTCCGCTATCATAAAGGGTTCGCCGCCGCCCGTACTGAGCATGAGCGCGCCGCCCGTTATATCCCTGTCCGTGGCGAAAACGATGTCCTTGCCGTTCGTCTTGGGCTCGAACACCTTATCTCCCAGATTGTAATTTTCATAGTAGGAGGTGCCGTTGCCCAGCACTATTCTCTTTAACGTGCCCGTATACTGCCCGGCGCTGTCCACCTTATATTCCGACCAGACTATATCCGAGGCGGAAACATCCGCCGCGCTGTTGCCTATCTTTGTTTCGAACACCTTCACGGTAACGGCCTCGCGCGTGCGCATGTTGTACACATACAGCCGCTGCACCGTATCGCCTGCCCACTGCATGAGCGAAAGCATATCACCCTCAAGAGAGAGCGTGGGCATCGCGTAGCCGTATTCTTTTATTGTGAACTGGCGGTTCTTTGTGAGGTCGTAGCCCACTATACGCCCGCCGCCGCCCACCAGGCTGTCTATCCACACGGCGTAATCTCCCGACATCCTGGGAGACATAAGGTTGTCATACTTTTTCTTTATATCGCTCAGCACGCGCGCCTCGCCCGTCGCTATATCGTATATCGCCACGGAATCCAGCACGTTGGCGCTGTTGTTGTCCGAATAGGTGGTGAATATTATGCTGTCGCCCGAAATATAGGGGTCGTTTTTCACCTTGAAATCCGTGAGATACATCTCCTTGGCTTCTATGTCCTTACTGTGTGCGCCGTCCGGCGTCATCTCAAAGTTCTTCTCCACCTTGGGCTGATAGCGCAGCGCGGGGTCCACGCCCTTTATGGTGTCCTCAATAAAAGGGAAGCCGAAAAATATCATAACCAGCACACCCGCTGAAACGGCGGCTATGAGTATCACAAGCTTTAATACCGTCCATGCGTTGGATAGTTTTAGGCGCGAAAGCACCATTGGCCTGCGCACCGCACTAAGACTTCTTTTGCGTATTCTCATCCGTTGGGGAAAACTTCCTTTCGGTCAACTCTTTTGTATTATGCAGACCGCCTGCGCGGCCGCTCCCTCTTTTCTGCCCACCGTACCCAAAAATTCCGTGGTGGTGGCCTTCACGTTCACATATATGCTCTCCATGCACAGCGCGGAGGCTATGTTTTCTATCATTTGCGCGCTGTACGGGCTCACCTTGGGCTCCTGCATTATGATGGTGGAATCTATGTTCACTATCTTATAGCCGTATTTTCGCAGCATATCCCCCACCTCCTTCAGCAGCTTGAGGGAGGATATGTCCTTGTAGCGCATATCTGAGGGCGGAAAAAGCAGGCCTATGTCGCCCAGCCTCGCCGCGCCCAAAAGCGCGTCCATAATGGCATGCACCAGCACATCCGCGTCCGAATGGCCCTCCAGCCCCACCTTGCAGGGTATCTCCACCCCGCCCAGCACAAGAGCGCGCCCGGCCGCAAAGGCATGCATATCAAAACCGTTGCCTATGCGAATGTCTGACTTGCGCTGTTCAACAGCTATTTTTTCACCCTCGGCAATATCCGCCTTGGTGGTAAGCTTTATATTGTCCGGCGAGCCCCACACTATGTGCACCCTGCCGCCCGCCCGCTCCACCAGCGAAGCGTCGTCCGTACCCAGAAACCCGTCCTCCACGGCTTTTTTGTAAGCGTCGCGTATTATCTGCGCGCGGAAGGTTTGCGGAGTCTGCACGCACACCAGCTCCTCGCGGTTGAGCGTTTCCTCCACCACGCCGTCCTTTGTGCGCTTTATTGTGTCCGTGGCCTTGATGGCCGCCACGCCGCTGCCAAAGCGTATGGCGGAGGCCACGCAATCTTTTATTATACGCTCTGAAACAAAGCAGCGCGCTGCGTCATGCACGGCTATTATGTCCGCGTCCTCGGGCACATGATACAGCGCGTTTTCCACCGAATACTGCCGCTCCGAGCCGCCGTCGCAAAATATGCAGTTCGCGTCGCCCAGATAGCGCGCCGTCTTTCGCTTTATTATCTCGCGTTCCTCCGGGCGGCAGGCTATGACGATACTGGAAAAAAGCCCGGTGGCCTCGAATGTTTTAAGGCAGCGTACCACCGCGCTCTGGTTTTCGAATTTAATGAAAACCTTGTTTGTGTCCGTCTCCATACGCTTGCCGCTTCCGGCAGCCAATATAACAGCGCAAATATTCATGTGGGCGCGACCACCTCATACATTCCCGCTGCGTCCTCCTTCTTCGTGGAGTCCTCCAGCTTCAAAACGCGCACCGTAAGCGGGCTCTTGCCGAAGGCGATCTCTATCACATCGCCCGGCTTCACGCTGTACGCGCTCTTCTGCTGCTTGCCATTCACCGTAACGTGCCCGCCCTCGCAGGCAGATTGCGCCACCGTGCGCCGCTTTATAAGCCTTGAAACTTTAAGATATTTATCAAGCCGCATAAAAACCTCGTTAATACATCAATCTATTCCGCTAATAAAAACGGTATCATTTTAAGTTTACACCATATACCATGCCGCCGCAATACACATAAACATTCCGTGTTAAAAACATACACCTTTTTTATGGCCTTGTGAGTATAAATTCATAAAAAATTCACCGGGGCCATATTTTCGGCAAAAAAAGAAAGCAGGCAAAGCCTGCTCTCAAAAATGTATTCTATTCTTATTTTACAGCGTCTTTGAAAGCCTTGCCAGCCTTGAAAGCCGGAACTGTGGAAGCGGCGATCTTTATCTGCTGCTTTGTCTGGGGGTTGATGCCCGTCCTCGCGGCGCGCTTCCTGGCCTCAAATGTGCCAAAACCCACTATCTGTACTTTTCCGCCCTTTTTGATTTCGTCTACAATGCTTTCTGTGAACGCACTCAATGCAGCGTCAGCATCTTTCTTGGAAATACCAGCCTTTGCTGCCATAGCAGCTACGAGTTCAGTTTTATTCAAAACCTCGTCCTCCTTATATAGTGATTAATTATTATTTTGCATACGACCGACGCATGCTGTTTGATGTACAAAGACGATTATAATACACTTTTTTCTATAAAGCAACTGTTTTTAGCGCTTTTTTTTCGCATAAAACCCAACGTTCACGCGAAAAAATCACACTTTTAAACAAACTCTCCCCACTTAGCCGCGAAAAACAGGCCTGATACATCAAAATACGGCATATTCATAGCGTTTCAGTCCTGTTTTGCCCTGTTCCACAGCTCGTCCATCTCTTTTAATGTCAGCGAGGGCAATTTTTCGCCCGCCTCAGCTTCCATAAATTCGAATCGGCGTATGAATTTTTCGCAGGTACCGGTAAGCGAAACCTCGGGATTTATGCGCATCTTTCTGAGCACATTTATTATGGCAAACAGCAGATCACCCGCCTCAGCCTCAATTTTATCCGCGTCCATGGCGTCCACCTCGGCCCCAAGCTCATGCACCTCTTCCAGCACTTTTTCAAAAGCGTCCTGCACATTCTCCCAGTCGAAGCCTATCGCACCCGCCTTCTTTTGCAGCTTGTAGGCGCGCATCATAGCGCCCATGCTCTTTGGCACGTCGCGCAGCACGCTCACGAAGGTCTCGTTGCCCTTTTCGGCGCGCTTTATCTCCTCCCACTTGGTCACGACCGCGTCCGCCGTGTCCGCGTTGCCGTCCGCGAATATGTGCGGGTGGCGGTTTATCATCTTGACGCACACGGCGCTGGTAACGTCCATATCGGTAAATTCTCCGCACTGCCGCGCGATCTCCGCGTGGAACACCACCTGCAGCAGCACATCGCCCAGCTCGTCATAAAGCGCGGCCATGTCGCCTGAGTCTATGGCGTCCATGGCCTCGTAGGATTCCTCCAGCAGATACTGGCGCAGCGTCTTGTGCGTTTGCTCCCTGTCCCACGGGCAGCCGTTCTTGCCGCGCAGCACATTCATTATCTCCACGAGGTCGTAAAAGCCGTAGGCGCGTTTTTCGGTAAGCCGCACCCCGGGCAGCACGCAGCAGGCGCCGTCGCCATATTGGGCAAGCGAATCCATGTCGCCCAGCCTTACCGCCGTGGCCTCACCCCCGCACACCAGCACGGCCCGCGTATCCTCCGCGTAGCGCTCCAGCAGCGCCAGCTTTACGTCCGCCGCCGTGATCACATTGTCTATGCCGCGCACTATGAGCGCCGCCGAGCTGTCTATATGCGCGCCCTCAAGCTCGCGCGCCTCCACCACGGCATAGTTTCCCAGCGCGCCCAAAAGCTGCTCCGCGCCGCGTTTTGCGGTCTCCTCCGCGCTCACGCCCGCCAGCACGCGCATGTCTGCCAGTCGGCGCAGCCTCTCCATGAAGCCGTTTGTGGCAATATCGCCTATGACGCCAAACACGGCGCTCTTGCCCCCGGCCAGCTCCAGTATCTCCTTCGCGCCCGCCTCGTATAGCGAATCGAAATCCTCGGCCGCCTCGTATGCGGCGTCCAACGTCACCGTATGCGGGTAGTCCGCTATTATGCGCTCCGCAGCGCCGTTGCGCCTGCTCTGCAATATAACGACATCGGCCGCCCGCAGCGCCTCTGCCATTTGTAGCGTCAACTGCCCATATTCTCCCGGCAATCCAAAAACAGTTATCATAGCCTTAGCCTCCAATAAATTAAGCGTGTAAACAAATAACGCGCCGTGCTGTAACGGCGCGTTCGTATTCGCTGTGATGTTATACCCTGTTTATGTGCGTAGCCGTGCTTGCCTGCTCTTTAAGACCCTTCACATAATTTGTGTAGGTCTCGTTTTGTCTGGAAGACAACTTGGAATCCATTATTTCTTGCTTCACCATCTCAAAATCCACTGGGCCCGCGCCATCCTTCACATATTTTATGATGTGATAGCCGTAATCCGTAGCCACCAGGTCTGAGATATCGCCCACTTTTTGCAGTGCCAGCGAAGCATCCAGGAACGGTTTTACAAACTGTGCGCCCTCATAGGCCAGATAGCCGTAGGTCTTGCCCGGGTCAGACTGCATGCCGGGGTCGGTGCCCAGCTCTTCCATGACCTTGTCAAAGTCTTCGCCATCCTTAACGCGTTTCAGCGCCGCATCCGCGTCCGCTTTGATCTTGGCCAGCTCATCGGCCAACAGCTTGTCCGCCTCCGCCTCCTGACCCGACTGCCTCATATTGCTTATCTCGGTCTGTACCTCTCCCGGTATGGATATGAGCAGATTTTTTACATATTTAGAACCGGCCGGGTTCACATATGCCTGATTTCCCATCTGATAGAAGGAGAAATTCTTCGGATCCTTTTCCACCAGGGGCTGCTGTGCCGCCACCTGCTCGTCGAAGTAGGCCTTGGCCTCCTCCTCTGTGTATGTAACGTCCGCGACAACTTTTTCGTACATTGCGTTTATGGCGTCGCTCTTTATCTTATCGTCTATATATTTTTCAACGTCGGCCATGCCGGAGGATTCCACGTAATCATTAAAATTCTTTTCGGCCTCGGCCTTGGCGGCTTCGTCCGCATCCTCACCAGCAGCGCTTATGAAGTATTCCTTCATGCTGTCCATGCTGTCCTGCTGCTCCTTGCGGATAGCCTCGCGGTTTTCTTCCGAATTGTCCACCAGACCCTCTTTTTCGGCCTGCTGATACATGAGCTCCTGCTCCACCAGATTATCCAGCACCTGCTGCTTGTAGAGGTTGGGGTCGTCCTCCTCCTTGAGCTGATCCTCCGTTATGCCGTAGCTTTGAAGCATGCTTTGAAGCAGCTCCGTGTATTTATCCTTTGTCAACTGCGTGCCGTTCACCTCGGCAACTACCTGCGCATTGTCTCGCTCCTCGTTCACGCTCACCATAGAGCAGGAGGCCAGCGCGAATACCATTACCAGGCACAGCGCACAAATAAGCCATTTTCCCTTATTTCCCATCTTTTCTGTTCCTTTCAACGCATAATCTTGATTATTATACTACCCGCAAAATATATTTGCAAGCCGCAAATGCCGCGGCCTAACGCTTTTTGAGCTCCGCCAAAAATTCTAAAAATCCCTTCGTGGGCGCGCCCGCCTGCAGCTTGTACACCACCACGGGTGGCACCTTGTCCCTCAGTATAACATCGCCCGGACGGCTTTCCGCTATCTTTAACAATTTTTTTACATTGGGCTGAACGTTTTCCGCGTACTTAAGCTCCATGCAATCGCTCTTGCGTATTACGCTGGAAAGACCCGCCTGCGCCGCGTAGTGCTTTATAACGGCGGCCAGTATGAGGTTGTTCACCTCGGGTGGCAGCTTGCCGTATCTGTCCGCTATCTCCGCCGTTGTGGCCTTTGCGTCCGTCACGCCCTTTATTTTGGATATGAGGCGGTATATGTCCATCTTGTCCGTTTCCTCGCGTATGTAGGAATCGGGTATATAAGCGGGAACGTTCAGCTCCACCGCCGTCTCGAACTCCGGCTTTATTTTTTTGCCGCGCGCTATAGAAACAGCCTCGCTCATGAGCTTCACATACATGGAGTAGCCCACGCTTGCCATGTGGCCGCTTTGCTCCGCGCCCAAAAGATTGCCCGCGCCGCGTATTTGCAGATCTCGCATGGCTATTTTGTAGCCGCTGCCAAGCTGCGTAAATTCGCGTATGGCCGCCAGCCGCTTGGCAGCCGTTTCGTTCATAAGCCCCTCGCCGAGATAGGTAAAGTAAGCATAGGAGGCCTGATCTCCCCTGCCCACGCGCCCCTTTAGCTGATACAGCTGCGAAAGCCCGAATTTATCCGCCTCGTATACTATTATTGTGTTGACCGTGGGTATGTCTATGCCGCTCTCTATTATGGTGGTGCATACCAGCACGTCAAATTCGCCGTCAATAAAGCCTGAGACCACCTTTTCCATCTCCCGCTCGCTCATCTGGCCGTGCGCCGCCGCCACGCGCGCCTCGGGCACGTTGCGCCGCAGATCCTCTATGAGCTTGTCCATCTCGCGTATCTGGCGGCATACGAAATAGGCCTGCCCGCCCCGCGCCAGCTCGCGCACTATGGCGTCCCTTAAAAGCCCGTCCGAATAGCGCATAACGTAACTGTAGGGCTGCACGCGCATGGCGGGCGGGGTGTCGATAGTGCTCATATCGCGTATGCCCGTCATGGACATTTCCAGCGTTCTTGGTATGGGCGTGGCCGAAAGCGTTAGCACATCCACCGTTTCCTTGAGCACCTTTATCTTTTCCTTGTGGTTCACGCCAAAGCGCTGCTCCTCGTCCACTATCAAAAGGCCGAGGTCGTTGTATTTCACGTCCGCCGATAAAAGGCGGTGAGTGCCGATTATTATATCCACCTTGCCGCGCGCCAGATCCTCTATTATCTGCTTGTGCTTGGATTTGGAAAAGCGGGTGAGCCCGGCTATCTTCACGGGAAAATTCTCGAAGCGCTTGCGGAAGGTCTGCGTGTGCTGCCGCGCCAGCAGCGTGGTGGGCACCAGCACGGCCACCTGCTTTCCGTCCATAACGGCCTTCATGGCGGCGCGCATGGCCACCTCCGTCTTGCCGTAGCCCACATCGCCCAAAAGCAGGCGATCCATAACGCGGGTGGATTCCATATCCCCCTTTATTTCCGCTATGCTCTTTAGCTGACCCTCCGTTTCCTCATATTCAAAAGCGTCCTCAAACTGCTTTTGCCACACGGTGTCCGCCGAAAAGGGGTAGCCGTTGTTTTCGTAGCGGGTGGAATAGAGCTCCACAAGGTCGAAAGCCAGCTTCAATGCCGATTCGCGCACACGGCTCTTGGCGTTTTCCCATTCCTTGCCGCCCAGCTTGGAAAGCTGCACCTCCGCGTCCTCGTTGCCTATATACTTTTGCACGCGCTCTATCTGCGCCGTGGGAATGTAGAGCTTGTCGCCCCCGCGATACTCTATTTCCATATACTCGGCCTTGTTGCCGCCCGCCTCAATGGTTTTCAGCCCCAAATAGCGCCCCTTGCCGTGCACGTCGTGCACAACATAGTCGCCCGGCTTTAGATCGCTGAAAATATCCTCGGCGGCTCCCTGCGCGCCGCGCTTGACCACCTTCTTTTTTACGCGACCGTATATATCGTTCGCGCCCAGCACCAGCATACGCGGCGAGTTTATCTCAAAGCCGTAGGAAACCATATCGCGCAGTATGGCCAGTTTTGCCTCCTGCGGTTTTTCGCGCAGCACGGGCGCTATTATATCGAATCCATTGAGCGCGGAGCAAAGCGCCTCCGCCTTGGCTCCCGCGTACATATACACGCTGTAGCCGTGCTCCATCCGGTCTCGCACGGCATTCGCCAAAAGCTCCATATTGCCGTTGAATCCGGCGGCGGAGCGCATTTCCATATCCACCTCGGAAACAGTTTTAAGGCCACCGCGCGAAATGCCCGCGAGGTCTATCATGCTGCCCTCGCGCCCCTTTGTTATCATACGGGTGGAAAGCAGCGTTTCCGCCTGCACCGCAAAAGCCTCGCCGCTCTTCACCAGGCGGGCGTGCTCCTCTGTAAATTCCGTTATTATGCGCTTGGCCTCGGCATGCACCCGCTCAAAATCGTCGTACACGCAGAGCGCTCCGGGAAAATAATCGAATATGGTGGCGCTGTCATACATCACGGGCAAAAATGTGTCCGCTATCTCAAAATAGCCGTGCTCTTCTATATCGTAAAGTATATCGCCGGCTACCCGCTCGTATTCGGCCGTCTGTTTTTTGAGGTAATCGGTGACGCGTCGGCGCGCCTCCTCCGTCAGCACCACCTCCGTCGCAGGCGGCAGAAAATATCGCTCCAGCTTTTTGCCGGAGGATTTTTGAGATTCCGTTTCAAAGTGGCGGAGCTGCTCTATTTCGTCGTCAAAAAAGGTTATGCGCAGCGGCCGGTCGCTGTCGGGCGGGAAAATATCCAGTATCTCGCCGCGCTTGGCGTATTCCCCGCGCGAATACACCGTGCCCGCGCGTTCGTACCCGTTCTTAACCAGCGTGCTCAATAGCTGCTGCATGCCGTAGCTCTCGCCCACTTTGAGCTCCACGCAGGCGGAGGAAAAAACATCGGGCGGCAGCAGCCGCGTGACGGCCGCGCGCACGGGCAGGAAAATCAGCCCGCCCGCCGCCGCGTTCTTTAGTACGCGCACGCGCTCCATCTCGCTGTCACGGCTCTTGGCCTCCACGTTCCTCAGGCTTATATCAAGCTCCGGAAAAAGCGCCGCGTCCTCGCCGCAGGCCGCCGCGTAATCCCGCGCCGCCTGCTCCGTCGCCGTTATGAAAAGCACCGGCTTTTTCGCCGCGCCCAAGAGACTGCCCGCAAAATAGGGCTTTGCGTTTTGTGAGATACCCAAAACAGAGCAGGGCAGCCGCCCTCCCCTCACGTATTCAAGTATTTCACCAAAAGCCTTGCTTTTTTCTATTATACCACCCAGAGTGTGATCCAATGCTGCCTCCTCTTCGCCGCGGCGGCCCGCCCCGCTTTTCTGCCTCAGCGACACAAAAAACCGAATCCGCGCAGCGCGGCTCCGTTATGTTTTGCTCTATTCCGTATCGCTTTGGGGCGGCTCCTGATATTTTTCCTGCGCCTGACCCATATCCCCCAAAAGCAGGCACTCCACGGCGTCCGCCGCGCGGGAAAACATTTCCTCCGCCGCCTCGCGCCGCTCCTTTTCGAACTTGCCCAGCACATGCGCGTGCAGCCCAAACTGCGGCTTGCCAATGCCTATACGCACCCGCGCAAACTCCGTGCTCTGCATATAGCCCACTATGGAGCGCATGCCGTTGTGCGTGCCCGCGCTGCCCTTGGCGCGTATCCTAAGCGTGCCGAAGGGTATGTCTATATCGTCATACAAAACGATCATATCCCCTGGATCCGCGCCGTAATAATCCATTATCGCCGATACCGCGTAGCCGCTGTTGTTCATGAAGGTGGTGGGCTTCACCAGCATCACGCGCACATTGCCTATAACGCCCGTGCCTATCTCGCTCTCCATTTTATCTGAATTTTTAAAGCGTATACCGTGCCGCTCGGCAAGTATATCCACCACGCGAAAGCCCGCGTTGTGCCGCGTATTCTTATATTCAGCGCCGGGGTTTCCCAGCCCGAAAATGTATTTCATGCGTCTATCCTCTAGTCCTCGCGCTTGTCCTTCCAGCCCGTTTTCACCGTCTGCCGCGCGCGCGCGATGGCAAAGCTGTCCTCCGGCAGATCCTCCGTTATGGTTGAGCCCGCCGCGATGTACGCCCCGTCGCCCACCTTAACGGGAGAGATAAGGTTCGTGTTGCAGCCTATGAAAACGTTGTCGCCCACCGTTGTCTTATACTTGCGCTTGCCATCGTAATTTACGAAAACCACGCCGCAGCCCACGTTTATCTTGCTTCCCAGCTCCGCGTCACCAATGTAGGTGAGGTGCGAAACCTTCGTTCCCTCGCCTATCTTGGCGTTCTTGGTCTCCACAAAGTCGCCTATACGGCAATTGTTGGCCACCTGTGTGCCCGGGCGAAGGTAGGCATATGGCCCCACCGTGCAATTCTCGCCCACCACGGAATCCAGTATAACGGAATTTTGTACCACGGTTTTAGCGCCTATCCTTGAAGCGGATATTCGCGAGCCGGGATATAGCATAGCGCCCTCACCTATCTCGCAGCCCGCCTCCAGCGTTACGCCGGGGTGTATCACAGTGTCTTGCCCTATACTGCAATCCGCGTCTATATATGTATCGTGCGGGTTTATAAAGGTAACTCCCTCGCGCATATGTTCGTCTATTATAAGCCCGCGCAGTATGCCGGATACAACGGACAGATCTCGCCTGTCGTTCACGCCCAGCCCCTGCCACCGCACATCCTTGGAGTAAGCGCCCACCTTGCCGCCCTCCGCGTTTATTATACCCACAAGGTCGGTTATGTAATATTCGCCCTGCGCGTTTTTGGGTTCAATTTTGTCAAGACAGCGCAGTAATACAATGTTTTTTATGCAATAACATGAAATATTCACTTCCGTTATGCACTTTTGCTCCGCCGTTGCGTCCTTTTCCTCCACTATGGCCAGTACATTTCCGTCTTCAGCTCGCACTATCCTGCCATAGCCCGTGGGATCGCTGCCCGCCATATCGGCCGTTAGCAGCATAAGGTCATAGTCTCCCTGCGCGGCTGTGTGCGTAAAGGCTTTCACAGTATCACCCCTAAGGAGCGGCATATCCCCCGCCACAATAAGCGTGTATCCCTCCATGTCCTTTATTTCTTCTCTTGCGCACATCACCGCGTGGCCGCTTCCCAGCCGCTCCGCCTGCTCCACGCAGCAAACATCTGGGTACATTTCGCTTACCTCGGATAGATTTTTTCCGCACACCACCACAGTTTTTTCCGTTCCCACAGAGCTGAGCGCCCGCATCACCCACTCTATGAGCGGCAGACCCGCCGCCTTGTGCAGCACCTTGGACATTGCTGATTTCATCCTCGTTCCATCCCCGGCAGCCAGTATTATTCCAGTAAAACGCATAGAAAAGTCCTCCTAAGTCCACTAATACAAAATCACAACAAAAAGCCACTGATTCGTGCTATGTTGCACGTTTCAGCAACACATGTTGTCTTTTTAGTCACACATTGTATCACCCGTTGTCAATCGATACACATTTTCGACATATTGTTGACAATCTGTGTGCAAACCACAATACTGCATATTCGATTATATATTATACACAAAAACATTACACAAAAAAAGACTTTCCAAGTAAATAACTGAAAGCCTTTTCCGGGCTAATATAAAAACCGATTTTAATAGTCTTCAACAGAACCGCCCATAACTATTGCCTCTTCATCGTCCGGCATATTTTCATACTCTTTCAATATTATGTTTTGAACCAATTCCCGCGTTTCAGAATTTATTGGATGTGCAATATCCTTATATTCTCCGCTGGGTGTTTTTCTGCTTGGCATAGCAATAAAAAGGCCGCTTGCGCCCTCAATAATTTTCATGTCATGAACGACAAACATATCGTCAAATGTGATTGATACGATCGCCTTCATCTTTCCACTGGTACTAATCTTGCGTATGCGAATATCCGTAATGTTCATTTTCTATCCTCCAACTGGATTGTCATATAAAGAATCGGTGAAATTACAATAGTATGTCGGTCAAGAATTCTTCTCACACTATTTTAACACTTAATCAACAATATTACAATATTTTTCGATGTTTTACATATTTCCAAATATATTATCTATATTTAGGATATATTAACGTATTTGTATGTTTTGCACATTTTATTGTCCATATTTGTGCTTTTTCAACTCCGTATTAATTCAATTAAATTAGCCGAACTTGGGCTCTATTTCGCTTATTTGTCGCCGCTTGCATATTGCGCTCAATACCTGTATAATCTGATTGGTTAAACAGTTGGCTACGAAATTTATTTTATATAATAGGAGACTTTTTGATGCAAAACGGCGAATCCCCTGATAATTCAATGAAAAAAGTTCATTTTATAGGAATAGGAGGCTGCTCCATGAGCGGCATTGCCCAAATAATGGCGGCGAACGGCTATAGGGTAACCGGTTCTGATATAAAGGAATCTGCCTTCACCGCAAAATTGAAGGATCATGGCATAGATGTTTATATAGGACACGACGAAAAAAATGTGCACGGCGCGGACATGGTGGTATATTCCGCCGCCATAAAGCCCTACAATCCCGAATTTGCCTATGCCGCCGCGCACGATATACCCATGAGGGAGCGCTCCAAGCTGCTGGGTCAAATGTCTGCCAGCTACAAAACGGTGGCCTGCATCTCAGGCTGCCATGGCAAGACCACCATAACCTCCATGCTGGCGCTGATAATGGAGGGAACGGACGAAGATTGCACCGTGCACGTGGGCGGCATGGTGGATTTTCTGGACGGCGGCGTTCGCCTGGGCGGAAACGAATCGTTCATAACGGAGGCCTGCGAATACGTGCGCAGTTTTTTGACGCTGCACCCCACACACATAATAGTAAACAATATAGATGACGACCATTTGGATTGCTACCGCGATATAGACGATATTTTTGACACCTTCGTGGAGTTCATACAAAAGCAGCCGGGTGACGGCGCTCTGCTTTTGAACGCCTCGGATGAGCTCACCATGAAGCTGGCTGACAAGGCCAAGTGCCGCGTGGCAACGTACAACCTTCCCGAAAAAAGCGATTGGTATCTTCAAAACACAGAGTTTGATGAAAACGGCTGCGGCGCTGGTGACGTGGTGCACGGCGGCGAGCGGATCGCGCACATAAAGCTTAACGTGCCGGGCATGCACAACCTTAAAAACGCGCTGGCGGCAGTCGCCTTCGCGGCAGAGGTGTTCGGCGTGGATCCTAAGCAGGCGGCAGCCTCCCTCGAGGCTTACCACCTTGCCGGAAGGCGCTTCGAGCTGATGGGTGAACGCGAGGGCGTGAAGCTTTATCATGATTACGCGCACCATCCCAGCGAGATCGCGGCCTGTCTGGACGCGGCCAAGCACGTTCCGCACGGCAAACTATGGGTGGTTTTCCAGTGCAATTCCTACACGCGCGCCCGCACACTGCTTGATAAATACGCCACCTGCTTCTCCGATGCGGACGAGGTGCTGATGCCCGACATCTACCCCGGCAGGGATACAGACACGCAGGGCATGCACGCCCGCGACGTGGTGGCCGCCATAAACAAGCATTCCGGCAATTGCCTATACATACCCACCTTCCCCGAGATAAAGGATTACCTCGAAAAAAACTGGAAGCCGGGCGACATAATAGTGGCGCTGGGTTCGGGCGATGTGAACAAGCAGCAGCTGGTGTTCCTAGAGGACTGACGAAGCAAAGGAATACAAAAGGGGCTGTCTTAGATCGAGCAGTCTTTTTTTGCTTATAACTTAAGTAACTGCTAGGCCAACCGCAGTGCGGTATATCCCTGTTTTTACTGTACAATAAAAGCAAAGAAAGTCAAGCACCACACTTTTGAATATCAGCGATATACTCAGCTATTTTTAAGCTCGGCTATAACGCCCGCGCTCCAGCTCAATATTTTATCCAAGCCGCGCGCCGTATCCATATCGTCCGCCATTTCCAGAATTTCGCGTTCATCCAAAGAAAGCTGCGGTAAAAGCTCCGCCTTTTGAGATACATACTTTCCCGAACGCAGATAGTGCAGCGAAAGCAGCGGGAAGTACGCGGCCTTCACAAGCTCTTTGAGCATCTGGGCGTTTTCCTCCCCGCCGAATGCCAGACAGTGCGCCGCCGCATGATATATATTGGCCGCGCCCGCGCGTATGCCGTATATTATATCCTCCTGCGATGCGGGCGGCAGCAGCCCGTCCAAGCTGCCGTGGTAGGCCTCGGTATCCATGCTGAACTGAAATATTTCGTGCGCCGGCCATGCCGAAAGCTCCTCGCTGCCCGATATGAAGCCGCAGACCAGCTCGCCCAGCTCCATGCCCCGCACGAGACCGCGGTATTCCGCGATATCTGCGGCGGAAAGGCTGTCCAGCACCATCACAACGTCTATATCGCTGCTGTCCTTGGCCTCTCTGCGGCGATAGCTGCCCTGCAAGCCCACAAAGAGAAGCCTTTCGCCAAAATTTCGCTTGAGCTTGCCCGTGAGCTCCTCCATCCATAGATCAATGTTTTCTATCATACCTTCCCCCTCCTTTATCCATCCTAACATTAAAGACCGCTCAGATCGAGCGGCCTTTGTATCTCGCGCAGGCGGATGCTTTTTTCTACATCGTTCAATCCACCTTAAACAAATCAGTAGAAAGATACCTTTCGCCAGTATCCGGCAGTATGACAACTATCCTCTTGTTTTCGTTGCCCGTACGGTTTGCCAGCCTTATTGCCGCACAGAGCGCCGCTCCCGCAGATATGCCGCACAGAAGACCCTCTTTTCTGCCCAGCAGCCTGCCGGTCTCCATTGCCTCCTCGGCCGAGACCTGCTCTATATCGTCTATTATGTCGCGATTCAATACGGAGGGCACAAAACCCGCGCCTATTCCCTGTATTTTGTGGGGAGAGGGCTTGCCGCCCGACAATACCGGGCTCTCCTTTGGCTCCACCGCCACTATTTTCACACCGGGGTTGACCTGCTTTAGTACCTCGCCGCAGCCCGTGATGGTGCCGCCCGTACCCACGCCCGCCACGAATATATCCACCTGACCGTTCATATCCTCAAGTATTTCCGGTCCGGTGGAACGCCTGTGCGCCTCCGCGTTGGCCGGGTTGTCGAACTGACCCACCATGAAGCCGCCCCGCTCCGCGCATATTTCGTTCGCCTTGGCTATTGCGCCGCGCATACCCTCTGCCGCGGGTGTCAAAACAAGCTCCGCTCCGAGCGCCGCCAGCAGCATCCTGCGCTCTACGCTCATGGATTCGGGCATGGTGAGTATCAGCTTTATTCCCAGATTTGTGCATATAAAGCTCAGCGCTATACCCGTATTGCCGCTGGTGGATTCCACCACCACGGTGTCTTTAGTCACCTTGCCGCTCTCCATGGCGGCGCGCATCATATACATAGCCGCGCGATCCTTCACGCTGCCGAGAGGGTTTCTGCTCTCCAGCTTTGCGTATATGCTCTTGTGTATGGAATTCAAATGCAATATGGGCGTTTTACCTATCAGCGCAGTCAGTTTTTCTATCCTACTCATTTTTATCCTCCACTTTCTCTATAGCCGCTATGTCATACGGGGTTTCCTGATATACATAGTAGTTTAGCCAGTTATTGAAAAGCAAGTTAGCGTGGCCCCGCCACTTCACCACAACCTCTTTTTCCGGGTCGTCGTCCGTGAAATAATCCTCCGGGGGGGCGATATCAAGCCCCTTGGCCATATCGCGCTCGTACTCCATGCGCAGCGTGTTTTTGGTATATTCGGGGTGGCCGGTAACAAAAAGCTGCCTGCCATGCTTCGCCGATACTATATATACCCCGCTTTTTTCACCCTCACACAATATTTCCAGCTTGGGATGCGCCGCTATATCCTCTTTGCGAACCTCCGTATAGCGGGAGTGCGGCGCCCAGAAAACATCGTCGAAGCCGCGCAGTATTGGTTTGTATGTCTCTGCCTTGGTGTGGCGGAATATGCCCGTAAGCTTTTCAGCCAGCGGGTGTTTTTCTATACCGTAATGGAAATTCAGCCCTGCCTGCGCCGCCCAGCATATATGCATGGTGGCGTACACATTGTGCAGGCTCCAGGACATTATTTCCTCCATTTCCTTCCAATAGCTCACCTCTTCGAAGGGCATTTGCTCCACGGGCGCGCCCGTTATTATGAGCCCGTCGAAATGCTCGTGAGCCACATCGTCAAAGGTCTTGTAAAACTCATCCAAATGCTCTATAGATGTGTTTTTGGAGGTGTGCGTGGCCGGATGCAGCAGCACTATCTCCACCTGCAGGGGCGAATTGGCTAAAAGCCGCATGAGCTGCGCCTCCGTGCGCTCCTTGGTGGGCATTATGTTGAGTATGGCAATGCGCAGCGGACGGATGTCCTGCAATGCCGCGCGGTCTTGGGGCATAACGAATATGCCCTCCTGCGCCAGCGTTTTAGCCGCCGGTAATTCCGTATTGATATTTATAGGCACTATTCGTTCTCCTTTCCCGAGTTATAGACCGCTCATTAAGCGTTTGAGATTCATTATACTACAACTGTCCATGTAAATAAAAGAAATTTGTTTGCGTGGCCTGCTCATTCTACCGCAACACAAAGCATTTGGCATTTGACCTTTTCATATTACGAGAATATAATATGTGTATGCTTTTTTAGAAAATTTGGGGGAGTTTGATGGATAAAACGGGTTTTGACGCAAAAAAAACTGCCGAGCTGCTTATAGATATAAACCGGAAAAACATTTCAGGCGAAACAATGAGCGGCTTCGGCATGAAGGCCAAGGTTTCCGCGCTGATAGACGATATAAGATGCGCCATGTTTCCCAATATATATGACACGCAGGTGTGCAAGGCGGATCAGCTGGCAGGGAGCGCCGCCATAAGGCTGGAGCGCGCCGCCGTGCTGCTGGATTGCATGATAGCCGAGGTGCTTGTGAACCGCTGCCATTTGCAGGAAAAGGGCGGCAACGAATGCAACAAGTGCCACGATACGGCGCACGACCTGGCCGAACGTTTTATGAACGGCCTTCCCCGCATAGCCGAGCTTTTGAACACGGATATCGAGGCGGCGTATTTGGGCGATCCCGCCGCCATTTCGCACGAGGAAATATTGCTGTCCTACCCCGGCTTCGAGGCGGTGAGCATATTCCGCCTGGCGCACGAGCTATACGCTATGGACGTGCCGCTGCTGCCCCGCATGATGACGGAATACGCGCACAGCAAAACTGGAATAGATATAAACCCGGGCGCGAACGTGGGCAAACATTTTTTCATAGACCACGGTACGGGCATAGTTATAGGCGAAACCTGCAACATAGGCGAACGCGTGAAAATATATCAGGGCGTGACGCTGGGCGCGAAGAGCTTCGATCTTGATGAAAACGGGCATCCTGTAAAGGGCGGAAAGCGCCACCCGGACATAGAGGACGGCGTTATAATATACGCGGGCGCGACCATACTGGGCGGCGATACGGTAATAGGCGCGAACAGTATAATAGGCGGAAACGTATGGCTCACGGCATCCGTGCCGCCGGGCTCCACCGTATACAACACCATCACCGCGCCCAAGATAAAAAACGGTAAATAATGCGATAAATATAGAATTGAGGTAAGAGAAATGATAAGCCAAAAACTAAATGAACAGATCAACGTACAAATGAAAAATGAATTCTATTCGGCCTACTTCTATCTGGCGATGGCCGCCTGGTTCACCTCCAAAAATCTGCCCGGCTTCGCGAACTGGTTCACAGTGCAGGCGCAGGAGGAGCGCGACCACGCCACCATGATGATGAACTATCTGCTGCGCGTGGGCGCGGATGTGAAATTCCTGCCCATAGAAGCGCCGGACTCCAATTTTGAAAGCCCGCTGGATGTCTGCCAGAAAACGCTGGCACACGAGCAGCAGGTGACAAAATGGATTTATGGTATTATGGACACCGCTCAAGAGGAGCGCGACTATAAAACGATACAGTTTCTGCAATGGTTCGTTACCGAGCAGGTGGAGGAAGAGGAAAACGCCAGCGGCCTGATAGAGCGCTTGAAATCGGCCGGCACAACGGAAGCGGGCCTGCTTTACCTTGATAACGAGGCGGGCACAAGGGTGTACGTGCAGGCGACCGGCGCGGCGAATTAAAACAGAATGCAGAATTATTGTATCGCCTAAGGCGATGAATTATAAAGAAGGACATATCACCGCTAATGGTATATGTCCTTTTAAATTCGTCCGCTAAGCGGACTCATTCATTCTGCATTCTGCATTCTTAATTATTAATTGCCCTTAATTGTGCATTGTGAATTATTGATACTCCTCCTCCGCGTAATTCTCATTTATGCTGAGCGTAAGCTCGCCCCTGTCTATGCGAGCCTTTAGCCCGTCCCACTCGGCATAGCAAAACAGCAGCCCGCAGATCATATCCGCACGCATGGTCGCGCTGCCTCCCTCCGCGTGAGCGGCCGCCTGCATCATGGAAAGCGCCATCTCCGCCAAAAGGTGTGATTCATCCTCGGTAAGGGGATGGTTCTTCTTGCAATACACGCGTATCAAAAGCTCCTCCACCAGCTCCTTTATCTGGTTGGAGGCGCCGAAGAGTATCTGCTCGGAAAAATCCCGACGGGATTTATTGTCCAGCATGTATTTTATAATGCTGCGCGATTCGCTCATCATGTTTTCCACGAATGAGCGTATGAGCTCGCGCAGCGCGGCTTCTGCGTCCCGCCCGAAAACCGTTTCCATCATTATTGTTTTTATACGCTCAATGTCGTTTGCCAAAAGCTGCGTCAAAAGATCGTCCTTGTCCTCGAAGCGGTTGTATACCGTGCCCACCGCAAGGCCGCTCTCCCTCGCTATCTTGCGCATAGAGATGCTTTCAAAGCCCTCTTCCCTGTATATTTTTAGCGCGGCTTCCATTATTTTTCCCGTAACGTCGCTTATAACCTTAGGCATCGCTTCCCTCTCCCCCGTCTGCTTATGCCCACATTATACCGCTAAACAGCGCCTTATGAAAGCACTTTTTTGAACTATGTTCATATAACTTTTGTTTCCGGCATATGAATATATATAATTTACAATTGCAAAATACGCTTCTATTATGTAATATAATAGATATTGATAAATTAATACTGATAAAAGAGGGAGTTTGTAATGTTTAAAATCATCGAAAAGGAAATACTGGCGAACGACATAGCCAAAATGGTTATAGACGCGCCGCTTATCGCCAAAAAAGCGCAGAGCGGCCAGTTTCTCGTGCTTCGCACTCACGAGCGTGGCGAGCGTTTTCCGCTTACGATCGCGGATTATGACCGCGAGGCGGGCACCGTAACCATCATTTTCGCGCAGGTGGGCAAATCCACAAAACAGCTTGGCCTGTTCAATGTGGGAGACAGCATACCCAACGTTGTGGGTCCGCTGGGCGTGGCCTCGCATTTTGACAGCAGCATAAAAAAAGCGGCAGTCATTGGCGGCGGCCTAGGCTGTGCCATAGCCTATCCACAAGCGAAAAAGCTGCATTCCATGGGCGTTTCGGTGGATATGATCGCAGGCTTCCGCACCAAGGATATAATAATATTGGAAGACGATATGAAGGCCGTTTCGGAAAACCTTTTCGTGGCGACTGATGACGGCAGCTACGGCGCGCACGGCTTTGTTACCGATGTTTTGAAGCAGCAGATAGAAGCGGGCGTAAAGTATGATCTCGTGGTGGCCATAGGGCCCATACCCATGATGAAATTTGTGTCCAAGCTCACAAAGGAGTACGGCATAAAGACCCTCGTAAGCATGAATCCGGTGATGATAGACGGCACGGGCATGTGCGGCGGCTGCCGCCTGGTTGTGGACGGCGAAACGAAATTTGCCTGCATAGACGGGCCGGATTTCGACGGCCACAAGGTGGATTTTGACGCGGCTATGCGCAGGCTTTCCATGTACGACGGCCTGAAGGAGCGCGAAGAGGACTGCAATCTCATTAAGATGTCGGAGGGTAAGTAACATGGAGAGGAATATGTCGCTGGAAAAAACAAAGATGCCGGAGCTTGAAGCAGCCGTTCGCGTTACCAATTTTGACGAGGTGGCCAAGGGCTACACGCGCGAACAGGCAATAGCCGAAGCAAACCGCTGCCTGGAGTGCAAAAATCGCCCCTGCGTGCCCGGCTGCCCGGTAAACGTTGCGATCCCCGAATTTATACACGAGGTGAAGGAGGGTAACTTCCTCGCCGCTTATAAGAAAATAACCGAATCCAACGGACTGCCCGCTGTGTGCGGACGCGTGTGCCCGCAGGAATCGCAGTGCGAAATGACCTGCGTACGCGGCAAGAAGGGCGAACCTGTGGCCATAGGCCGTCTGGAGCGCTACGTCGCGGATTTCGCCATAGGTCAGGGTGCGCTGGGCGTGAAGGATCTGCCTGCCAAGAAGGGCAAGAAGGTCGCCGTTGTAGGCAGCGGCCCGGCCGGTCTGTCCTGCGCTTCCGACCTCGCCAAGAAGGGTTACGACGTGACCATATTTGAAGCCTTCCACACGGCGGGCGGCGTGCTCAAATACGGCATACCCCAGTTCCGTCTGCCCAAGGAAATAGTTGACCTGGAAATAAACGTGCTCAAGCAAATGGGCGTGGAAATAAAGATGGACATGGTAATAGGCAAGATACTCACGCTGGACGAGCTCAAGGAAGAGGGCTACGAGGCCGTCTTCATAGGCAGCGGCGCCGGTTTGCCCAGCTTCATGAAAATACCGGGCGAAAACTTCAACGACGTATATTCCGCCAATGAGTTTCTCACCCGCTCCAATCTTATGTACGCCTACCTCTATCCCGAATACGACACGCCCATGAAGCGCTACGGCAAGGTGGCCGTAATAGGCGGCGGCAACGTGGCCATGGACGCGGCGCGCGTGGCCAAGCGGCTGGGCGCGGGCGAGGTGTACATAGTATACCGCCGTTCCGAGGTGGAGATGCCCGCTAGAGCGGAGGAGATCCACCACGCCAAGGAGGAGGGCATACAGTTTCATCTGTTGACCGCCCCCACCGCCATACTGGGCGATGAGAAAACCGGCGCGGTAACGGGCATGACCTGCGTAAAAATGGAGCTGGGCGAGCCGGACGCTTCGGGAAGACGCAGACCGGTAGTGATGGAGGGCAGCGAATACACGCTTGATGTAGACGCTGTTATAGTGGCCATTGGCCAGTCTCCCAACCCGCTCATAAAGAACTCCACACCCGAGCTTGAAACGCAAAAATGGGGCGGCATAATCACAAACGAGGAAACGGGCGAAACCTCCATTGAGGGCGTATACGCGGGCGGCGACGCGGTAACGGGCGCAGCCACCGTTATACTGGCGATGGGCGCGGGCAAGACCGCCGCCGATTCAATAGACAAATATTTGAGCAAGTAAAGTAAACGTAATACTAATTCCAAATTAAAACATCTGTTTTAATTTGGAAGCGCCGCGCCTGCGGCGTGGCAGGTTCTGCGCAAGATCAGCGCAGAACGCGTCTCATGCCATTCCATACGCGCTTCGCGCTATAAAAAGTGTAAGCACTTTTTATATGCAATTGGTATAAAAAGGCCGATTCGGTATATCCGAAGCGGCCTTTTTTGATTCTCATATATAAAAACAGGCGATACTTTCAATCAGTATCGCCTGCTAATTTGACACCATAATCATTTTTACACCTCAATTTGGTATTATTGAGCCTTCTGGTTGCCACTTCTTTCGTAACCGTATGTGTATACGTGGTTGTTTTCAATTATGATAGCCTTTTCAATGTTGTCCTTCTTGGAAATTTCAAACAGCCTTTCCATGCCGGACTTCCTGTGCATGTTGTAACCCTTGTTATTCATACCGGCACCTCCTTTCTCTGATATACTTACCTCCCTTTACCGGAAAATTTTCTGACACCCCGACCGGCGCCTAAGCCATACAACGGAATATCTCCATGATTATTATTAAACACTTTTACGTTTCATGAAACAAATAATCACATTAAACACTTCTTCATAAAACGAAATATCCCATATTCGACTATCTCTATTATACTACAAGAATTGTAAAAAATCACTATTAATTTGTAAACATTTTGTATATTCTAACTTAAGAAGCTGTAAAGATTCGTGTTTTTCTAACAAAATCGCGCGATAAACCAAGGCCTACACAGGCTTAACGGCAGGCTTTTCGTCGAAGAAGTCGCTAAAGTGCTTGGCCTTGCCGCACTTTGTGGGAAACACCAGCGTTTCCTTTGTTATGCTCATGGGCAGATGCGGTTCGCCCTCCTCAAGGTAGCCCTCGCCGTCCACATAAAAGCCGTATTTTTCGTAAAAGCCCACGGCGTGCTCCTGCGCGCTTATTTTCACCACGCTCGGGCCAAACTCGAACACTTTTAAAAGCAGCAGCTTTATCAAAAGATCGCCCACGCCCTGCCCGCGCGCGCTCTTCTTCACGCAGCAGCGGCCCACGCGAAATGTTTTGCCGTCGTGATATACCCTGCCCGTGGCCACCGGCGTTTTTCCATCGTATATTATGAGGTGCATGGCCAGATCGTCCGCCTCGTCGTGGTCTAGCTTCGCGTCAAAGCCCTGCTCCTCGCTGAAAACCTCCCGCCTGAGCGCAAGCGCCTCCGTTATATCCGCGTTGCCCAGCAACCATTTGTTCTTTATCATCAGTATTCCGGCTCCTCGTCGTGTATGTAGTCAAGCTCCTCGAACTTGGTTATCTCACCCTGCCACTTCACCTTTATGCTGCCCGTGGGCCCGCTTCTCTGCTTGGCTATTATGATGCGCGAAAGCCCTTCGCTCTCAGGCTCCGCCTCGTCGCGGTAATAATCCTCACGGTGTATAAAGAGCACCACGTCCGCGTCCTGCTCTATCGCGCCCGACTCGCGCAGGTCGGAAAGCATGGGATAGCGGGATTGCTTGTCTCTCTTTTCGCTGGCACGCGAAAGCTGAGACAGCAGTATTATGGGAATATCCAGCTCCTTCGCCATAACCTTGAGCGAGCGCGTCATCTGCGAGACCTCCTGCTGGCGGTTTTCGTTTCTGCCCGTGCCCTGCATGAGCTGCAAATAGTCTATAACTATGAGCCGGAGCCCCTGCGTGCGCTTTAGGCGGTGCGCCTTTGCCAGCATTTCGGTAACGTTTATGGTTGCCGAATCGTCTATGTATATGGGCGCGGCCGAAAGCCGTTTCATGGCGTCCGCCAGCTTTGTTATGTCCTTTTGGGTCATGTTGCCCGTGCGCGTCAATTGCGAATCCAGCCGCGCTTCGGCGCACAGCAGGCGGGTGGCAAGCTGATCCGCGCCCATCTCCAGCGAAAACACGAGGCAGGGAGCTTCCTTCACCATGCCGATATGCTCCACTATATTGAGCGCGAAGCTGGTCTTGCCCATGCCCGGGCGGCCGGCCACAACTATGAGCTGCGTGCCCTGCAAGCCTGACAGCATTTTATCCATAAGCGGAAAGCCGGTGGGCAGCCCCAGCATACCGTCCTGAGACTTCATCGCCTCGCCTATTTTCACAAAGCTCTCGGTAAGCGCGTCCTTGATGTGCACAACGTCGTTGCGCGCGTCCTTCACGGCTATGCGGTATATCTCGTCTCCCGCGCGGCCGATCAGTATATCCGCGTCCTCGCTGCCCGTAAAACAATCGTCCGCAATGCGCATGTTCGCGTCAATAAGCTTGCGCAGAGAGGATTTTTCCGAGACTATTCTTATGTAGTGCGCCAAATTTGAGGTGGAGGGCACGGCTTCTGTCAGGCGCGAGAGGTATTCCATGCCGCCAATGTGCATCTTTCCCTCCTGCTCCATGCGCTCCGAAACGGTAACAATATCCACCGCCACGCCGCTCTCCATGAGATAGGCCATAGCGGCGAATATATCGCGGTGCTGCGGGTGATAAAAATCCTCAGGGCGCAGAAAAACAAGCGCCTCGTCCACACAGCGCGCGTTCAGCAGCATACTTCCCAGTATAGACTGCTCCGCCTCAAAATTGTTGGGGGGAACGCGTAGCTCCCGCCGTGCTGCCTCAGGCATCCGTCACCACTACCTTCATTTTTGTGCTAACCTCAGCGTACACCTTCACGCTGATCTCATACTCGCCAATTTCCTTTATGTGCGGCACTGTATACTTTTTCTTGTCTATATCGTAGCCGAAGGTATCCTTCACGGCGTCGGCTATCTCCTTGGCCGTCACCGCGCCGAACAGCCTGCCGCCCTCGCCGTGCTTTGCCTTTATGGTGACCACCTTGCCCTCCATCTCCTTGGCAACATCCTGCGCGTTTTCCTTCTCGACCGCCTTCTTGTGCTTGGCCGCCGCTATGGTCTGCTGCGCCGCGTTCAGGTTGGAGGCCGTAGCCTCCTTTGCCAGCTTCTTGGGAAAGAGGAAATTCCTCGCGTAGCCATCCGCCACGTTCACTATATCACCGGCCTTACCCTTGCCGGCCACATTCTCCATCAGTATAACTTTCATTTCACTTTACCTCGCTTTCATATTCCTTTATCTTAGCCCGAAGCTCATCTGCCACCTCGTCCATGCCCTTGTTTTTTATCTGTGCTCCGGCTATCGTGGCATGGCCTCCCCCGCCCATCTTTTCCAGTATGCGCTGCACGTTCACCTCGCCCAGCGAACGCCCGGAGATCATTATGGTCCCCTCCACGTCGCACAGCACGAAGGACGCGCCGATCCCGCGTATATTTATGAGCGAATCGGCAGCCTGCGCCGCCAAAAGCTGCGGGTTTTGTATATCCTTGGGGCATACCGAAATGGCTATGCCGGAAGGCAGCACCTGCGCGTTTTCCACCACCTTGGCACGCGCCGTATAGGTGGACAGCTCATCCTGAAAAAGATGGCGTATCTTTGCCGTATCCGCGCCCATGCGGCGCAGGAAGGATGCCGCCTCGAAAGTGCGCACCCCCGTTTTGAAGGAAAAGCCCTTCGTATCCATCGTTATTCCGGCCAGCAGCGCCTCCACCTCAAGAGGCTTCAGCACTATGCGCTCCGAAAAATATTCCACTATCTCCGTGACCATCTCTGAGGTCGAAGAAGCGTAGGGCTCGTGCAAAAACAGCGTCGCGTTGTCTATATGATCGTTCCCGCGCACATGGTGGTCTATAACCACGGTGGTGCTTGCCTCGTTGTACAGGCGGGGCGCTATGGTGAAGCCCTCTATTTGCGTATCCACTATTATGAGCATAGTTTTGGCGTCTATGAGCGAATCCGCCTCGGCGGGTGTTACAAGCACGTTTTCATAGTCCGCCTCCCGGCTCATCGCGTCCACCAGCGCGTCTATGGAAACGTTAGGCTTATCCATCACAATGTGCGCCTTGCGCTCTATGCGCCGCGCGCAGGCTAAAAGCCCCATCGCCGCGCCCATGCAATCAAGATCGGGCACCACGTGACCCATTATTATCACCCTGTCGCACTGCTCCATAAGATGGCGGAGCGCCTTGGCAAACATGCGCGACTTGACCTTGGAGCGCGTCTCACGCCCCTGCTGTATGCCGCCAAAATAGCGGAAGCCCGCTTCGTCCTTCATAACGGCCTGGTCTCCGCCGCGCCCCAGCGCCATTTCAAGCGCCTTGAGCGCGTTTGCGTTGGCCACCGCCGGCGCGCCGCCCGCGCCCACGCCCACGCTGAGCGTGGGATTCAGCGCCGCCGTGCCCGTGATTATGCGGCGCACCTCCTCCAGCATAAAAAACTTGTTTTGCAGTAAACTGCTCAAATACCGCCGCTCGAACACCAGTATGTAATTGTCCCTGTCATAGCGCTGATATATAGCGCGCACGGAATCCGCCGTTTTGGATATCACGCGCTCTATTTCAGATTCTATTTCAAGGTGCATATTTTGGGGCGTTCCGCGCAGCAGATCGCCGAAATTATCTATTTGCACATGGCAGACAACGGGCATGGCAAGGCGCGAAAGTTCCGCGGTCTCGTGCGCGTTTTCGCGGTCTATAAAGCGGAATATAATGTATTGCTTACCGTTCAGCTCCGCCTGTATAGATTCCTTTTGATAAACCACATCGCCTATCATTATCTTGCGTTCCTTGTCCGGCTTATCAAGGCCGGGCATCAGGCGATAAATGCTCCACCCCTCACACTGCATGCCCTTTAGCATGAAAAACGCGGGATTGTACCAGCGAATGCGCCCTCTTTTGTTCGTTATGACCGTGGGTATGGAGGCCGCGTTCACGAATCTGTCTATTCGGTCGGACATCTTTTTGAACAGCTTTGCCGCCACGTACACCATTTTTTGCTTTTGCCAGGCCGAAATGTAAAAATATATTATAGCCGCCGCAAACACGCCCGTTATTGCCATGATACGCGCGTGTACACTGTCCACAAAAAGCGTTACAATGAGCGCCGCGCCAATGAGCGCCAGCACCACCAAAAATTCTATGGATATATAAAGCGGCCTTCCCTTTTTCATGCCTGTTCCAAATTCCTCTTACGTATTTTGACTATCTGCTCAAAGAAGCCTATCCACATATATAGGCTTATGAAGCTTGTGAGCACGAAGGTAACGGCAATGAGCGCCACCCGCGCACCGCGAGACTCCACCTTTTTTTTGAGCAGCCAGTCTATGAACGCCATACCCTGCAGCGAGTATATCACGTTTAGAAAACCCATTACAATAGAGTATACCAGATCGAAATTGTTCCAGCCCAGCATCACTCCCAAATACGATACCACCAGCAGCACCAGCGACCATGTGCCGAAGCGCTTGGGCAAACACCACATTGCGAACACGGGCAATCTGCCCACCTCGCCGCCCCGCTTTTTTATAACCGCGCGGGGTATTATGTAATCAAGCAGCCCAAACAGAGCCACGAAGGAGGCGCAAAGCTGCGGCACATACATGAGCACGTTTTGCTCCGCCGTGCGCATAAGGCCCCTCACGGCAGTCTCAAGCGGCACCTTCATGGCCTCGGCAATGTTCAGCGAGGCAGCGTCCACAGTTCCGCCGCCCTGCGCAACACCCAGCGTGAAGTAAAACAGCCGCGTGAAATCCGGGCTGGCCGTGAGCTGGTTTTCCACGTGCTTTAGGATGAGCTCCGTCATGCTGCTTTGCCACAGCAGCGAAATGCAGAGTATCAGCACGCCCAGCGCGCCCAGTATGGCTGCGCAGGAGGCCAGCGCGCTATAGTAGAACCCCAGCTTTTTGCGCACCACATAGCCGCCCGCCGCCGCTATAGGCAGCGTGCACAATACCGCCGTGACCGCGTAGTTCATGCCCGCCATCAGCCACACAAGCACGCCGAAAAGCACCAGCGAAAGCGCGGCCATGGGCAGCGCACAGCGCGCAAAGGAGTACACGAAGCACATGGGTATGAACAGGCAGAGCGCTATCAGAAAGAAGGGATCGGTATAAAAACCGAGCGCAAACAGCCCGGTGGCTATGCCCGTGCACAAAAGCGATTCCAGCGTATTATTTTTTGCGGGTGACTTTTCCAAGCCGTATCCTCTTGCTCACTTTCCCGTGTTTTCTATCGCAATAGCCTTGAAGTGGGCTATTCTATCGTTCATATCCGGGTATTCGGCCTTTATTTTGTCCGAATATATTCCCTCGTTTATATCGCGCTCGGCGGCGAATTCGTGACCCACCAGCGCCCAGGTGCTGTTTTCAAGATGGGCAAACTCCGGCTCGCGCAGCTTTTCGCATATAAAGCTCTGGCGCGGTTGGTTTATATCCTCGCCCGATATCTCCACAAAGCCGTAGCTCTTGCACTTGTCCATAACGCGCTTGAGCTGCTCCATCGTGTTGCGCGAGGGCATATATGCAATTGCCTCAAAACCGCTCTTTTTAACGACGTCCAGTATCTCATCCAAAAATTCGTCCTCGAATTTCTGCGCCTTCTTGTCGCCCGTGGGAGATTCACCCACATCGCCAAGATAGCAGTATGTGGGTATGATACCCAGAGCGCGCACATAGTCCACAACCTCCTGCATGGGCAGGCTGTCCGCGCCGCCCGCAATGAAGAACTTGGGCACCAACTCAGATTTCAGCACGTTCAGCACGTCATATTCGTAAGCGTCAAATTCCGTATCGTTCAGCATTTTGCGCACGCTATCTGAAAGCTTTATGCCCATATCGTTTTCCAAAAAGGCTATGAGCTTCTCGCCGCGTCCGTATTTTTCTATGAGCTTCTTGGTGAGCGCGAAAAGCAGATGCCGCTCCGTCACGCTGCCGCCCTCCGCCGCCATGGATAAGGGCAGCACGTCCGCGTCAAAATCCACCGCCACGCCATAGGGCGCAAGTATGCCGTTCAGCTTGTCTATTTGCTTTCTGTTGCGCTCGTTGCGGCGTTCGCGTATTTTGGCAAGCAGCTCGTCCAGAGCGTCTATCTTGTTGTGCGGCACGCCGTGCAGCGCGATGTAGGCTATGGTAGGCTCGTCCGGGTTGTTCAGCTTTATGCCCTTGAGCGATGTATCCGCAAAGGAAACGCGCACCTCCGCACCCACCGTTGTGGTTATGCCCAGTATAGCTCCCGCCTCTATAAACTCACGCGCGCCCGCTATGGCGTCATGATCCACTATTCCCACGGTCGAAAGCCCGCTCATATAGGCCTTGTACACAGCCGCCGTGGGTGAGTAGGAAGAGAACGAATATGTGGTATGCACATGGTTGTTCGTATCCTTCGTGGTCACAGGCTTTTTTATCTCGCCATTATCCAGCATAGCTTTAAGCTCTTTCAGCGCGCCTATGCGTTCTTCCTTCGTTGCGGCGTTGAGCCGCTCCACCAATTGCTTTTCATTCATATCAACACCTCAACCTATTATGGTTTCAATAAACTTTTTATACGCCCCGTCCCACTTTTCAGTGCCCACGGGCAAATATTCTTCCGTTTCAACAGAGTTTGCCACCACGCGGCGCACCTCTGCCAAATCTTTCAGCACGCCCTGCGCCATGAGCTGCACGGCCACATTGCCGAACACCGTGGCCTCGGACGGGCCGGCTATCACCTTCATTCCGCTGGCGTCCGCCGCCATCTGGCAGAGCAGCTTGCTGTTTACGCCGCCGCCCACTATGTTTATAGTTTTGTACTCCCTGCCCGTGCAGTCGGCTATGCAGCTTATCGCGTAGCGGTATTTGAGCGCTAGGCTCTCGTCTATGCAGCGCACCACTTCGCCCGGCGTTTGCGGCACGTACTGGCCTGTGCGTTCGCAAAACGCTTTTATACGGCGCGGCATGTTGCCCGCCTTTATGAAATCCGGATGATCCACATCTATAAAGCAGCGAAAGGGTTCGCATTCCCTGGCCATGCCCTCAAGCTCGCCGAAGGAATATTCGTTGCCCTCGCGTATCCACTGGCGGCGCGATTCCTGTATGAGCCAGGTACCCATTATATTTTTGAGGAAACGTATCATGCCGCCTACGCCGCCCTCGTTCGTGCAGTTATATTTGAGCGCTTTTTCGTTTATTATGGGCTCAGGCGTCTCCGTGCCCAAAAGGCTCCACGTGCCGGAGCTTATATAGATAAAATCCTTTTCCTGCGTGGGCACGCTGGCCACGGCCGAAGCGGTATCGTGAGAGCCTATGCACACCACTTTGGCGGCGGGCGCCTGCAGCTCCTCCTGTATCTCCTCCGTAAGCACTCCGCACTGCGTTCCCGGCATAACGATATCGCAGAAAATATTGCTCGGTATGTTCAGCTTGTCTATGAGCTCCCAATCCCAATCTCGCTTTTTCGCGTCTAAAAGCGAGGCGGTGGAGGCTATCGTATATTCTGTTTTCTTTTGTCCGCACAGGAAATAATTCAGCAGATCGGGCGTGAACAGCATTTTATCCGTCGCCTCAAGCTGCTCCGGCTTGTGCTTAACAAGGTAGTCCAGCTGATACACGGTGTTTATCTGCATATCCTGTATGCCCGTGCTCATATACATATCGTCTGTGGGCACGGCGAAATCCCTGTAGCCGTCGGTGCGGTTGTCCCGGTAGTGCACCGGTATGCTCACCGGCTGGCCGTCTCCGCCTATGAGGCCGAAATCCACGCCCCAGGTGTCTATGGCGAGCGAATCGAAGCCGCCCGCATGCACGGCGGCCGATATGCCCTTTTTTATGTCGAAAAACAGCCTTAAGGTATCCCAGTACAGCGTACCGAACACCTGCACGGGATCGTTTTGGAACCTGTGCAGCTCAGTTATCTTTATTTTTTCACCATCGAATTCGCCCAGCATAGCTCTGCCGCTGGAAGCGCCCATATCAAATGCCAATACCCTATTCATACCATAATACCATCCTTTACCGAAATTTTTGACCGGCAGCTTAAATGCGTACCCAAAACAAACTACAGGCCAAAGGCCAGTATTTAAGTTCTATTATATTATAAAACCGCGCCAAAAACATAACATTTTGCAAAAAGGTACTTTTTTATTTTCCCAGCGCTATAAGCTATTGCATTTTATATGCTTTTGCGGCTACAATAAACAGGTAAAACGTTATAATGGATCAGGAACGTTAACAGTGTTTTTTGAACAAAAACTCAGGAGGTAACATCATGCTGGAAAAATTAGTTGAAATGTCCAACCGCTACGGCAGCAATCCCGAATACGTGCTGGCGGGCGGCGGCAACACATCCTACAAGGAAGAGGACGTTATGTACATAAAGGGTTCGGGCACCGCGCTAGCAACCATAAAGGCGGAGGATTTTGTGGGTATGGATCGCGCCAAGCTCACGGCCATGCTCACGGCAAACTACCCCGTAGCAGATAAGGAACGCGAGGCCGCGGCGCTGGCCGATCTCATGGACGCGCGCCTTCCTGGCAACGGCGAGAAACGCCCCAGCGTGGAAACTCCCCTGCACAATATGTTCCCGTATAAATATGTGCTGCACGTGCACCCCGCTCTCGTGAACGGGCTTACCTGCGGCAAAACGGGCGAGGCGGACGCAAAAGCGCTCATAAAGGACGCTTTCGTGTGGGTTCCCATCTCCCGCCCGGGCTACGCGCTGTCTAAAATATGCAGTGACAGCCTTGCGCAGTTCAAGGCCGACACGGGCGTGGACGCCAAAATAGTGCTGCTGCAAAATCACGGCATATTCGTGGCGGCGGACACTGTTGAGGAGATAGACGAAATAATGGATCGCGTTATGGGCGCGCTCTCTTCCCGCGTTGCAAAGCAGCCGGATCTTTCGCCCGCCCCGGCGGATCAGGCGGTGATATCCTCGCTTACCGAGGATATACTCGCACTTTATTCCACCTCCATGAAAATAGACTTCATATCTAATGCGCAGATAACGGACTACATAAGCAGCCCGGCCAGCTTTGCGCCGCTCGCGGGCTCCTTCACGCCCGACCATATAGTGTATTGCAAGGCTCGCTTCATGTATGTTGAAAAGCAGGAGGAGCTGAGCCAGGTGTTCGAGCTCTTCGTGCGCGACAACGGTTATCTGCCCAAGGTGATCTGCGTTAGAGGCGTGGGCGCGTTCATAATAGCCGCGTCCGAAAATGAGCTCAAAAACGCCAAGCTACTGTTTGACGACGCCGTAAAAGTGGCCGTATACACGGAAAGCTTCGGCGGCTACCTGCACATGACAGCCGAGCTCGTAGACTTCATACTGAACTGGGAAGCGGAATCCTACAGGCAAAAGGTAGCGATCAAGTAAGGGCAATTTATTAAGAGCAATTAAGAATGAATGAGTCCGCTACGCGGACGAATGAAAAAGGACATATCCCGCAGGAAAATGTCCTTTTTAAATTATCGCCGAAGGCGATACCTTCATTCTTAATTTTTAATTCTTAATTATTCATTTGTCTTTCAATATCTTCACTTCTTCTTCCTCGGCCTATAAAATGTGCTCGTGGGCTGCTTTCTTGACTTGTCCGGCCTTCTGCGTACCGTATTCAGATAGCGCAGCAGGAACAATATGCCTATGAACGCGCCCGCTCCTATGGCGGCGAATATTATCACCCGCGTCCAGATATACTGGTAGGAACGGGCAAACTTTGCCGTGTATGTGGTATCCGTATCCAGATTGAATGTATATTTTTCCTCCGTGCTCACGATGTGCGAGGGGTCGGCGGGCGATACCCAGCCTTCAAAGCGGTAATCCTCGTTCGGCATGGCCTCCATCATCACTATGCTTCCACCAGCGAACATGCCCGTACCCGTCACGCTGCCGCCCTCCTCGGGCATCACGTTAACATCCAGTCTGTAGAGCGAAGCGAAGCGCGCTATAAGAGAAACCGGTTGCGACACCTGAAATGTGTAGGTGGAATCCGTACTCAGAGCCGTCGCGGGAGATGATGCGTCAAACCAGCCCATAAATGAATAGCCCTCGTTCGAGGCCGCCGTAAGCGTGCAGCTCTGGTTCATCACAAACTCGCCGCCGCCCGTAACGCTGCCGCCCTCCGCCGGTTCGGCGATCGCGCCCACCGTGAGCGCTTTATCAAACTTGGCAACGTATGTGCGGGTCACCTCTAGATCATAATCGAAAGATTCGTCCGTTGTCACAAGCGTTTTGCCATCCTCTCGATACCAGCCCGAAAATGTGTAGCCCTCGCTTGGCGTGGCCGTCAGCACGGCATTTTTGCCATCCTCATACTCGCCGTCACCCGTCACGCTGCCGCCCCCGGCCGGATCTATCTGCACCGTTATCTTGTAGGCAGCCGCAAACGCAACGGAATTGACGAACAATATCACCGATACCAAAAACACGCAAGCCACAAAAAAACTTTTTTTCATATCGGGCACACACACTCCCTTTGCATATTTTTCACAATTGAATACAGGGCTCCGCCGAGCGTTATCTTCCATTCTTGCGTTATATTATAGCAAATAAATACGTATTTGTCTAAACTCTTGCATAATATGCTTAAAATTTTGATGCGGGTTTATATAAGTGTAAAGAGAAACGGATTCGTTTCCTTTGGAAAGAGAGGCCGGGGCATGAGGGAAGAGAAAAAATATAGCAGACCAAGCGCGGCGGCGCTAAAAGAGCTTTTGACGCGCGAGCAATACGATGTAATGGTGGAGAACGGCACCGAAAAGCCATTTTCCAGCGAATATGTGCTTGGCGAAGGTGAGGGCATATATGTGGACGCGGCAACGGGAGAACCGCTTTTCACAACCTACGATCAATTTTCATCTCGCTGCGGCTGGCCCAGCTTCACAAGACCCATAGCCCCCGCCAGCCTGACGGAGCGCGAGGATACCTCGCACGGCATGGTGCGAACGGAGGTGCGCAGCAGCGCTGGAGACTTCCACCTCGGCCACGTTTTCAACGACGGGCCAAAGGAGCGCGGCGGACTGCGTTATTGCATAAACGGGGCGGCCATACGCTTCGTACCGCTTGACGACATGGAGCTTGAGGGATACGGCTTTTTGCTGCCCCACATGAAGGCGCTGCGGCGCGAGGTTTACGGAGATTGAATGCCAGACCGCGGCATAGCAAACCCGTATAGATATTCACATTTTATATTTATTCGCCGTCTTTATACTTTGAAATATTCGTGCAGCACACGAGCGCCGCTTCCCTGCCGTCCACCCAGCGCAGCTTGGAGGCCGCTGAGAGAATCCAAGAATTCAGCACCTGCGAGTATATTTCCTCCGTGTCGTACGGCTTTTCGTCTGTCAGCCGCCGAACCGGGCAATTTTCGCAACATGTATCCCGCCCAAATGCTTCCACATAGCACTTGCTACCCATAGCTATGCCCAGCTCGCGCACGGCTTTGTTCATATACAGTACGTCGAAGGTCTCCATATCCACAACGTATATGTAGCCGTTCAGGTTCTCTATCATCTGAACGTAGCTGTCGTGCGTGGCGGTAAGTTCCTCACGCATATTTTTCCGCATAAGGAAAACGGACATCACGCGCGACATATAGCTAAGCGCGGCTACCTCGTCCAAATTCCACTTTCGCATGGAACGACATACGTCAAATCCCACAATGCCTATCCTGCGTCCCTCTTCGCTTATAGCGCAGTGCAGCATGGATTTTATGCCCTGCACATCCAAAAACTCGCGCGCCTCGTCATCCAGCGCGGCCACATCCTCGCAATAATACAGTCCATCCTCGTCGTAGGAACTCAGCAGCTTTTCGAAAGGCTCGGTGGAAATGTGCTGCAGGCTGTCCTTCTCCGGCATTATTCCGGGTGCGCACCATTCGTATGTGTTTGTGATGCGCTCCGTGTCATCATATTCGAAAACGTATACCCTGTCCACATCAAAGCGCTTTCCGGCCAGCTCCAATATCATTTGTACGGTAGCGTCCATATCCTTTGTTTCGTACAAAAGCTCGAACACATTATACATGAAATCGCTTTCAAAATATGTGCTTAGCGCGCGCTCTCTGCGCTCAGCCACCTCGCCTCCGCCGGGCGAGATACGCCCCTCCGCCAATGCCTCCTGCATACTTTCGCTATATATATTGTAACAGTTTTTTCCGCGGTGCTTGGCCTTGTACATGGCTATATCCGCACGGCGATACAGCTCTTCGAATGTTCTGCCGTGCTTGGGATAGAGCGAAATACCCACACTTCCCGTTATCTCGTATTTGGAAACCAACCCGAAATAGGCGTTGTGTATAGTCTGCACCAGCTTTTCCGCGCGCCCGGTAAGCGAGCGCTCGTCCGTTGCGTTGCCCATGAAAACGATTATTTCATCTCCACCCAGTCTGCCCACAATATCCGTATCCCTAAACATGTCCCGCACGTCCTTCGCGACGGTGCGCAGCACGGTATCGCCAAACTGATGCCCCAGGCTGTCGTTCACGCCCTTAAAATCATCCACATCCACTATGAAGAAGGCCGCCGGTTGTTCGGGATGATCGGTCATATATTCCTCTATGCGCCTGCTTGTCTCCTCCTTGTTATACAACTTTGTAAGCGGATCGATCTGGGATTTCAGCAGCAGGCTGTCTATCTCGCGCTTCTGGCGGTCTATATTAGAGAATATGCCCACAGATCTTATGGGCCTCCCGTATTCATCGCATATTGAGGTAGCGCTTACCTGCATCCATATGTAGCCGCCGGCGGAGTTCATTATCCTAAATTCGGTCTTGCCCGAATAATTTTTACGATAGGTATTTTTCACCCATTGCTCGAACACTTCCATATCGTCCGGGTGTATGCGCTCTCTTATTCCCTCGTTTTTGCTTACATTGCCGGGTATGGCCTCATTGCCGAACATCTCTAAATACTTATCGCTGAATTCTATTCTATCCGTTTTGAAATCCCAGTCGAAAGCTATGCTGTCGCTCTGATCCACAATTAGCTTATACCGCTCCTCGCTCACGCGCAGCGCCTCCCTGCTGGCGCGCTCCGCCTCCACCAGCTTCTCCAGCTCCTCGATCTTATCCTCCAGAGAATGCTGAAGCCTCTGCGTTCTTTCCAGCTCTTCCGTAACGTCCTGAAAGGCGTATATCCCCACAGGCCTGCCGTGCCCGTCCGAAACACAGGAAGCCCTGCCCTTCACCACTATCACCTTGCCGTCCTTGCGTATAGCGCGCATCTCAAAAGCGCGTGGGCGGCCGGTCTCAAGCAACTCATCCGTGAAGTCACTCATAGCGGGCACGTCCTCCGGAAACACAAATGCAAGCATATTATTGCCAAACAGCTTTTGGAATTCCTGCCTCGTATACCCCAAATAGTCGAGAGCCTTATCATTCACATACTGCACGGAGGCATCTTCGTCCAGATAGCATTTCATAAGCCCCATATCTATATTTTTACCCAGCGTATAGAGCTCCCAATTGTCCATCTGAAACTCTTGCGGAATAACGGACTGATAAGGCTTTTGCTCCTCGTCATCGCCCTCTATATATCCCTTTATATCCTCAAGATGCGGTGTTTTTTTCAAGAATTCTATAAATTTATCCACGGGCAATGGCCTAGCATAAAGATATCCCTGGCCAAGATCACAGCCCAGCTTCTGCAAAAATTCGCTCTGTTCCTCTTCCTCCACGCCCTCCATAACGGAAACCAAACGCAAAGACTTTATAAGCTCAACCATCTTGGCTATTATTATCCTGCCTCTGTCCGTGTTCTCCGAGGCGTTCAGGAAACCCTTGTCTATTTTTATTATATCCAGCGGAAGGTCTTTCAAATAGTTCAGCGAAGAATAGGCGCTCCCAAAATCATCCAAAGACACCTTGAAGCCCAAATATTTTAGCTCCGACACTATGCGCACAAGCGCTTCAAAATCTGTGGAAAGCACGTTCTCCGTTAATTCTATTTCGATCAGATTAGTGGGTATACCATATTTGCTGGCAATGCCGAACACCCTGTCCACAAAGCTTGTCGTGCGAACGTGCATTCTGGAAAAGTTCACCGATATGGGCAGCATTGGCAGCCCGCGTTCGCCCGATTCCTTCAAAAAGCTGCACGCCTGCTCCAGCATATAAAAATCCAGCTGCTTTATAAATCCGTTCTGTTCCAATATATATATGAACCGATCCGGATATATCATACCATATTCTTTGCTGTTCCAGCGCACCAAGGCCTCCGCACCAACCACCTGGCCGGTCTTTATGAGCACCTTGGGCTGCAAATACATCTCAAACTCGCGCTCTTGAAGCGCCGTTTCTATCATAAGGGTTATGACCTTGCGCCAATGCAGATCCTCGCCCATTTTTTCATCATAAAAAACAAAATTGTTGGCGTAGTTGCCCTTCGCCTGCTTTCGCGCATAATTCACGCGATCCAGCAGCGAATGCATATTTTCCGCCGAATGGTTTATTTTCACTATACCCGCGCTGCACACTAGATTGTAGTGTGAGGGCAGCAGGCCGGCTATCACGCCCTTGTTTTCCGTCATTTTATGCAGCCGCTCTATGAGCTCCTCGTTGCTGTGCGCCCTAAGCCACAGCCCAAAATGATCCGCGTGCACTTTTGCGTAAAATTCGTCCTCAAAAAGCATCCCCTCGATCCTTGAAGCGACACGCAAAAGAACTTCGTCACCTATTTCATAACCAAACAAGTCGTTTATAAAATTGAAATTGTCATAATCAAAAGAGACCAGTGCATATTTATCGGAGCCTGTGGCAGCCACGCGCTCCTTCACCCTGGCATAAAAATCTTCCGCCCACAACAATCCGGGTACGGCTAATTCCCCTCCCATACTTGCTCCTTTTATTTCATATCAATTTCCCGCAATAATAATATAGCTATTGTTTAAAATTCGTTCAAACACCTTAGGCCACGGCGCGTATATTCAAACAATACCTATATTATCATAAACCTTGTAAAAAAAGCAAAACCGAATTACTATTTAAAATCTATTTCCACGCGCTTTTTTCCTATATAAAATATAGCTATCGTGGAAGGGCCAGCATGCGCGCCTATAACCGGACCTATCTGGTCTATGTAGGTCCCCTTTATTGTGGGAAAACGCTCCTTTATGAGGCTCTCCACCATTTCCGCGTCCTCTGGCGCGTCCGCATGGCCAATGAAAACCATCTGTCCGTCCGGATTGTCTATATCCTTTTCCATCTTATCTATCATTTCCACAAGCGATTTTTTGCGTCCGCGTATCTTCTCTATGGGTATTATTTTACCCTCCTTGTTGAAGGTGAGCACCGGCTTTATGTTTAGCATCGTTCCCAAAAACGCGCTGGCGCGCGATACCCTGCCGCCTCGCCTGAGGTATTCCAAATTATCCACCGCGAACCAGTGTATTATTTTGAGCTTGAGATTTTCAACATACTCATTCAACTCCTCATAGGAGGCTCCGCTGTCTCGCTTTTGCACGGCGTAATACACAAGCAGCCCGTAGCCGGGCGAAGCCGAAAGCCCGTCTACTATGGTAAGCTTTCTGTTGGGGTATTTTTCGCGCAGCTGCTCCGCCGTCATAAGCGCGTTGCTATATGAACCGGACAGCCCTGAGGAAAATTCTATGTGCAGTACATCCTTGCCCGCGTCAAGAAGCGGCGTGAAAAAGGCGGTGTACCGTTCCGTATTCACCATAGAAGTGGTGGCCATGCTGCCCGCGCGCATTTTTTCGTAAAACTCGTGTGCCGTCATAGAGGATGAGGTAGTGCCTTTGTCATCGAAATATTCCTCACCGTCTATAAAATATTGGTAAGGCAACACCTTGATGTCGTTCTTCTCCGCAAACTCATTGTTTAGATCGTAGGTAGAGCTACATGTTATAACATAATCCGCCATAAAATTTTTCTCCTTTGAGCTTTGTTTTGAAAGGACGCTGGCACGAAGCGCAAGCCAAACATACGAACAGCTTATTTTTCATATTATATAGTAATTGTATAGTTTGAATAGGTAAAAATCAAGTTTTTTAGGATGAGCGTGGCACAAAAAACACAGGCTAAAAGCAGGTTGCGGCAGAAACGCAATTATCGACCTTCTATTATTTCATTATTAATATTTTAACTATTGTATTTTACATATATTTGTATTAGAATATACTCAGATAAAAAGGCAAACAACGGCGCGCCCCAAAAGGCGCGCCCTGAATTTATAAGATTTGCACAGGAGGCACTAAATGAAACTTTCGGAAAAGGCACTTGCAATTTCACCGTCGCTGACGCTGAAAATCACCGCAATGGCAAAGGAGATGAAGGCCGAAGGGCTGGACGTAGTGGGTTTTGGAGCTGGCGAGCCTGATTTTGACACACCGCAAAACATAAAAGACGCCGCCAAACGCGCTCTTGATATGGGGCTCACCAAATACACGCCCGCCTCGGGCACAAACGAGCTCAAACAGGCTATATGCCACTACCTCAAAAGGCACTGCGAGATAAGCTACGAGCCCACGCAGATAGTTATTTCCAACGGCGCGAAGCACAGCCTTTTCAACTCGCTGCAGGCCATACTGAATCCGGGCGACGAGGTTATAATAGTCGCGCCCTACTGGCTCACCTATCCGGAGCTCGTTAAAATGGCGGACGGCGTGCCCGTTTATGTTGACGCTCTTGAGGAAAACAATTTCGAGCCCACGCGCGCAGCCATAGAAGCGGCCGTAACTCCCAAGACGAAGGCTATAATAATAAACAACCCCTCCAACCCCTGCGGCTGCGTGTATTCGGAAAAAACGCTGGTCGAGGTTTCGGATATCGCTAAGGTGCACGATTTCTTTATAATATCTGACGAAATATACGGCGACCTCACATACGACGGCAAAAAGCATTACAGCATAGCCCACATAAGCGAGGATGCCAAGGAGCGCACAATTGTGGTGAACGGGCTTTCCAAGTCATACGCTATGACGGGCTGGCGCATAGGCTATACGGCCTGCAAAACGGAGATCGCCAAGGTAATGGGCAGCTATCAGAGCCACGCCACCTCAAACCCATGCTCTATCGCGCAGTACGCTGGCATAGAGGCACTCACCGGCCCGCAGGACGAGCTTGTGAAGATGCGCGAGGCGTTCAACAAGCGCAGAGAGCTCATGGTAGACATGATAAATAATATAGACGGGCTTTCCTGCATAAAGCCGGAGGGAGCGTTTTACGTGATGCTAAACATATCCGCCCTCAAGGGCAAGCAGGTAGACGGCAAGGAAATAACGGGTTCGCTTTCCTTCTCAGAGCTGCTGCTGGCAAACAAGCTAACGGCGGTAGTTCCCGGCGTGGCTTTCGGCGCGGATGATTTCGTTCGCCTTTCCTATGCCATATCCGAGAAGCAGATAATAAAGGGACTCACGCGCATAGCCGAGTTTGCCGCGATGGCAAAATAGGGCTGGCGCGCTTAAAGTACGCAAAGCAAAGCGGGCGCGGCCAAAATGGTTTCGTCCGCTTTTTTGTTTTTTTCGGATTAAAAATGTTCACGCGGTGGAACAATAACCTATATATATGTTAAAATGTACGAGATATTCTATTTGGAGGTAATCATGGAAAAGGACCTTAGATCGGAAATATTGAATATACTGGAGGACAACGCGCGCACCAACGCCAATGAGATGGCAATGATGCTGGGCGCGTCCGCCGGTGATATACAGGCGGAGATAGACCAGCTGGAGGCCGAAAAGGTGATAGTGAAATACACCGCACTCATAGACCGCCAGAAAATAGCGGAGGACGACGTTGCCGAGGCGCTCATTGAGGTGAAGATAACGCCGCAGCGCGATTACGGTTACGACGATATGGCGCGCCGCATATACAAGTATGACGAGGTACGCGCGGTATACCTCATGGCGGGCGCGTACGACCTCGCCGTGCGTGTGCAGTGCCGCAGCATGAGGGAGATATCCAAATTCGTATTCGAAAAGCTGGCCGTTATAGACGGCGTTACAAGCACGGTAACGCTTTTCATAATGCGCAAGTACAAGGAGAGCGGCGTTGTGATGGTGGAGGACGAGATCGACGATAGGCTGGTGATCTCACCGTGAGTAGAAGCTTTGTATCCAAAACGGTTGCGGCGGTTCCGCCCTCCGGCATAAGAAAGTTTTTTGATATCGCAAGCGAAATGAAGGACACCATATCGTTGGGCGTGGGCGAGCCCGATTTCGTTACGCCGTGGAACATACGCGAGAGCGCCATATTTTCGATGGAGCGCGGCCACACGCACTATACGTCCAACCACGGCACGGCCTCGCTGCGTAACATGATTATAAAATATCTGCGCGAGCGCTATAACGTGGCCTACAAGGACGTTAACGACGTGGTTGTGACGGTGGGCGCCAGCGAGGCGCTGGATCTTGCCTTTCGCGCCCTCATAGACCCGGGCGACGAGATTCTCATACCCGCGCCCTCCTACGTTTCATACATGCCGGGCGTTACATTCGCGGGCGGCGTGCCCATAGCCATGAACACCCGCGAGGAGGATAACTTCATAATCACGCCCGAGCTACTCAGCGCCGCCATAACGCCCAAAACGAAGGCGCTGGTACTGCCCTATCCCAACAACCCCACGGGCGCTGTGATGACGCGCGAGCAGCTCAAAGAGCTTGTGCCCATAATATTGAAGCACGATCTTTTCGTGATATCGGACGAAATATATTCTGAGCTTACCTACGGCGCGAAGCACGTTTCCATAACCTCCTTCCCGGAGATATACCCGAGATGTGTGCTCATAAACGGCTTCAGCAAGGCCTTTGCCATGACGGGCTTTCGCCTCGGCTACGCAGCCGGCCCGCGAGAGGTCATAGACGCTATGGTGAAGATACACCAATATTCCATGCTCTGCGCCGCCACGATGAGCCAGTACGCGGGCGAAGAGGCGCTCAAATACGAAATGGACACGGGTTTTGCACAGGTAACAAAGATGGTGCGCAGTTACGACCAGCGCCGTCAATATCTGCGCAGCGCATTGGCCGAAATAGGGTTATGTGCCTTCGAGCCGCGCGGCGCATTCTATATCTTCCCCAGCATAGTGCACACGGGAATGAGTTCTGAGGAATTTTGCTTTAGGCTCATAGATGAAAAGCGCGTGGCGGTTGTGCCTGGCACGGCCTTCGGCGCGGCGGGAGAGGGTTTCCTCCGCTGCTCCTACGCTTCCTCCATGGAAAACCTAAAAGAAGCTGTGAAGCGGATAGGAGAGTTTGTGGCGGAATGCAAATAAAACTGCTGGCGATAGATATAGACGAAACGCTCATCCGGCCAACGGCCAAGGAGCTTTCACCCGAAAACTTTTCCGCGATAAAGCGCGCGCAAAGCTCCGGCGTACTGGTGACGCTGGCTACGGGCAGGATATACACCACGGCCAAAAACTGGGTGGAGCTTTTGGGCATAGATATACCCGTGATAGCCTGCAACGGCGCGGACGTGCGGCTGAATCACAAAACCATTTTCTCCGATTCGCTGGACCCGGAGACGGTGCGCGGCGTGGTGGAGGTCGGCGCGGCGCAGGGTATGCAAAAATACGTTTTCAGCGGAGATCATGTATGCTGCACCCCCAGCGAACGGGACGACGAGCTGTTCTCCAAATGGTTCGACAACCTGACCACGATGGACACGCTTATAATGCGTGACAGCTTTGAGGAAATATACGGCATGACCGCGGGCAACACGCAAAAGGTGCTGCTCTGGGCGAAAAATGAAGCCCAGCACAGGGCAACGATGGAGGCTTTGCGCGTATTTTTGCCGCAATGCAACGTGGTGAGCGGCGAAACGCTGAACATAGAAATAACGAAGCGCGGCACCTCCAAGGGCCTCGCACTGAAAAGCGTGGCCGATTCGCTGGGAATAGCCATGGATGAAATAATGGCGATAGGCGACAACGAAAACGATCTCAGTATGCTCACGGCGGTAGGCCGAGGCGTAGCAATGGCAAACGCCGCCCCACGCGTAAAGGAAAGCATGACCTGCCATACAGCAAGCTGCGACGAGCACGGCGTGGCCAGGGCGATCGAAAAGTATATATTGAACGCGTGATAAAAAATAATTTTATATTTCGCGTATTTATACTTATAGTATAATTATACACACAAGGATATGGCGGACGGTTAGCCACACCATTTCAGCTCGTTTCTGACGTGCGGAAAGGAGTGGTGCTTATGGAATATTTGATTATATTCACGGTGATAATCATTGTGATTTGGCAGATGTCCCTAAAACAAAAGTAACCGCCCCCGGCCTAAGGATGGCGATTACTTAATCGTACTCTCGTGGCTAACCGTTACGGTTATATCCTTGTTTTTATTATAGCTTATCTGCCGCACAAGTCAAGTATCTGCTTAAAATCAACATACTGCCTTTTCACTTTTTCCGCATAACATAGACCGCCGGATACAGCCCGCCCGCGGAGAAGGTTGCGCGGCGCAGCAGCTCGAATCTGCCGCTTTCCTTTATGAGCTTTTCCATGAGCTGTTTTTCGTGTGTATACAGTATGGCTACGCCTTCATCCACCAGCACCTCGGGAAGTATATTGAAGTAGCTCTTATACAGCCTCTCGTTTTGCGAATGGCTGCTCACGCGCAGGCCAAAGGGCATGTTGGCTATGACTTCGTCATACTTTTTGGCGGTGAATTTCAGAGCGTCCATGTGATGAAACTGCGGATGCACTTTGGCGAAGCGGTTGTTTTCGGTCGCCGCGTCTATGGCGCCAATGTTTATATCCACGCCGGTCAGCGTGTGGTGCGGATAGTAGCCGCGCTCAAACAGCATTGTGCCGCTGCCGCAAAAATTATCCAGCACGCGCGCATCGGGATTGAAATATTCCTTGGCGTAGGCGCACACGCTGGCCGCCACGCCCGGGTTTATGCTGGCAGCAACAGATTTTTTGCGGTATATGAAGCGTTTATCCACCAGCGGATTCAAAAACACCTGCGCCACATCGTCCTTTATTTCCAGCATTATTTCTATGGAATAGGCGGACGGCGTGTTTATGAGCTTGGTCATTGCCGCTATGCATTTTTTTATTATATCTAGGCGTATCTCGTGCGAAACGCTCTTCACCTCAAGGCGATAGCCCGTCACGCCTGTGCGCTGCACTATGGCGTTTTCCCTGCTTGCCAAAAACTCGGGCAGCTCGGCAACGGGGCATTTTCCCAAATAAATATACGCATCGCCAAAGGCGCGCGTCTTATATATATCGTAAAAGTTCTCAAGACCCGTCACCGCAATGTATTCGCCCAGCTTTTTGGGTTTCATGTCAAGCGCATCAAGCGCGCTGTATGTAACGTTGGGGTTGGGCGCGGAAACCAGCACTATATCGGTTGGCAATATGCGCACGTTTGCCTTAGTTCTGGCAACGAAGTTGGAAAGCGCCTTACTGAGCGCCGCCTTTTCTTCGTACAAATGCTTTTCTATGTCGCTTCTGGGGATATACTCCTCCAAAAAGTGCTTTGCGCGGGTGTTTTTTGCGTTGCCTATGGCCAAAAGCAGCGAGGGCAGCGCAAACATGGTGTCCTCATGCATTATGGCGTATATCAGCTCGTCCAAATATTCCGCAGCGCAGGAATTGCCTATTATCTGCGCCGCGTGCATCCTCACCTTGGGGTCTGAGGACTTCAGCAGCTTCAATATACTCAGTATATTTTCGCGCACAAACTCCGAAACGCGGTCGCCCATGTCCGCCATTATGCGTGTGGCGGCGCGGGCGTGTTCGCCCTCGGTGTGCGAATACAGCGTCTTTATGTCCTTACTTTTGGAGAGCTGCGAAAGATAGGTCTTCCGATCCTCCAAAGGCATTGTGTTATAATTTTCTACAAAATATCCTACTTCCATCAAAGCACACTTTCATAAATTACTTTCAGCACGTTTTGCGTGCCGTTGAGCGCTTCGCTGGCTTCCATATTGGCTACAAAGCTTTCCCTGTCCGCATTCAGCTTCTCAAGCTGCGAAATAAGCAGCTCGCCCGTCAGCTTCTCCTGCTCCAGCACCAGCGCGTAGCCCTTTTTCTGGAAGTAGCCCGCGTTGAGTATCTGATCTCCCCTGCTGGCCGAAAGGGGCAGCGGCACCAAAAGCGAGGGTATCTTGAGCGCAAGATATTCGAATATAGCGTTGGCGCCCGCGCGCGAAAGCGCAATATCCGTCGCCGCGAAAATATCCTTTAGCTGCTCATCCACATATTCATACTGCACGTAGCCGGATGCGCTTTTAAGCGCTTCGTTTAGGTGCCCGCGTCCGCGCAGATGCACCACGTCGAACCGCTTCGTCAGCTCATCTATGCAGCCGTCCACCGCGTCATTTATAGCCTGGGCTCCCAGCGAGCCTCCCATTATTAATAACACCGGTTTTTCGCCTGTAAACCCCAATATGCCCAATCCCGCGCTTTTGTCTCCGCAAAGCAGCCCCTCTCTCACGGGTGAACCCGTAAGCACGCTCTTGCTGTCCTTCGCTTCGGCGGTGTCAAAGGAGAGGCATATCTTCTGCGCCTTGCGCGTGCACAGCCTGTTTGCAAGACCGGGCGTATAGTCGCTCTCGTGCAGCACCACGGGAATTTTCAGCTTGGCCGCCGCATACACCACGGGCACGGAAACAAAGCCGCCCTTGGCGAACACCAGCGCCGGCTTTATATCCCGCAATATAGCTTTCGCCTGCTTGTAGCCTCTGAATATCTTGAAAAAGTCTGAAATGTTGCTCTTGCTCAAATATCTGCGCAGCTTGCCCGCCTCTATTTCGTGATAGGGCAGATCCTTCACAAGCTGCTTCTCTATGCCGTCCGCCGTGCCTATATAGTGCACCTTAAAACCGCGCTCCCTAAGATGCGGCACCAGCGCAAGGTTGGGCGTAACATGCCCGGCCGAGCCGCCGCCCGTCAAAACTATGATATCATTCATCCACTGTCCTCGTCCCTGTTTTCATAAATACCGCCAAAGCGGCTTTTTCACACGGCTTTCATAATACCACTATTCGGGCGAATAAGCAACAATACGCCGCTTTTTGACATATTATCCATGTTGAAAATAAATGTAAACAGTGATAAACTAAAATTGATATAGACTATATGTTTCACTGCCCTTGCTACACCGCGGCGCGTTTTGGGCGGGCACAGACCGGCGCCGCACATTATTATTTTGAGGTCTTGCGAATGAAAGTTTTGTGTTTGAGTATGACGGTGGGGCGCGGTCACAATTCCGCCGGCATCGCCATAAAAAACCACCTTGAACAAAACGGTCACAGCTGCGACATGCTGGACACCTACAAATTTTTGAACAGGGCCATAGGCGAAGCCTTTGACAAGGGCTACACCTTCATGGGGCGTTTTTTGCCCCGTTTGAACGAAAATATATACACGCAGGCAGAAAAATACAACGGCCGTTCGGACATGAAAATGTATTTTCCCTGGCTGTTCGCAGACATAAACAAATCCAAGCTGCAAAAATATATAATAGACACCAAGCCGGACATTATAGTTTGCTCCATCGTTATGACGGCTATACTCATAACGATGCTCAAAGAATCGGACATGATAGACAGCAACATAAAATCCATCGGTATAGTGACTGATTATTCGCTCCACCCCTTCTGGGAATATACGGATATGGACTATTTTGTATGCCCAAACGAGCTCATGTTCCCCGAAATAACGTCGCGCGGCATACCCGTTACAAAGCTGCTTCCCACCGGCATTCCCATAGACCCCAAATTTTCCAGGGCTATGGATGTTAACGAGGCGCGCAGCACTCTTGGGCTTGCGCAGGACAAATTCACCGTGCTGCTTTCAGCGGGCGGCATGGGCTTTTCCGGCCTGCTTTCCGCCGTTGATGAAATAGACCAAATAGACGACGTGCAGATAGTGGCCGTGTGCGGCACCAACAAAAAAGCTTACGCGCAGCTTGCCGACAAAGAATTCAAAAACACTACGCACATTCTCAAATTTGTGGATAATATGCACGAATATATGGATGCCTGCGATATTTTCATAACAAAGCCGGGCGGGCTTTCCACCTCCGAGGCGATAGCGAAGCAAAAACCGCTGCTTTTGACCAAGCCCATGCCGGGCGTGGAAAATATGAACCTCACATTTTTGGTGAACCACTCGCTGGCCGTTTCCGCAAACCAATATCAGCCCATAAAGGACGTTATAAGCCAGCTTCTCATAAACCGCCAAAAACTGGATGAAATGCGCAAAGCTCAAGAGCGCTGGGGCAAGAAGAACAGCGCTAAGGCGCTGGGAGATTTTATGGAAACGCTGGTGTGACTCAAAGAAAGCACATTACGATATATGCATAAATATAAACAGATATAGAAAACGGAGGATAAAATATCATGGAAAGATGTATGAAGCTAAAAGATAAGGTGGTTGCCATAACGGGCGGCGCGCAGGGATTGGGACAGGCTTTGGCGCAGCGCTGCAAGGAAGAGGGCGCTCAGGTCGCCATTGGCGATATGAATCTTGAGGGAGCGCAGGAAACCGCCAATATGGTGGGCGGTATAGCCGTGCAGCTGGACGTTACGGATTACGCCTCCTGCGAAGCTTTCGCAAAGGCCACGGTGGAAAAATACGGACGTGTGGACGTGCTGATATGCAACGCCGCAATACTTTTCTCCGGCGCGGTTACGGAGTTCGATCCGGAACGCTGGCGCAAGGTGATAGATGTGGATCTGGTGGGCTGCTTCTTCTCCATGAAGGCTTTCGTGCCCTATTTCCTAAAGCAGGGCGGCGGCACAATAGTTGAGATAAACAGCAAATCCGGCAAGAAGGGTTCCTCCAAAAACTCCGCCTACGCGGCGGCCAAGTTTGGCGGCATAGGCCTGGTTGAGAGCCTCGCTTTGGAGCTTGCGGAGCAGAACATACGCGTGAACGCCATCTGCCCCGGCAACATGCTGGAAAGCCCGCTGTGGGTGAACAGCCTCTTCAAGCAGTACGCCCAAAACCGTGGCTGCACGGAGGAGGAGATTCGCCAGATATACATAGATCAGGTGCCCATGAAGCGCGGCTGCCGTTATGACGACGTTGCCAACGTTATGGTGTTCCTGGCCTGCGAGGATTCCGCCTACATGACCGGTCAGGCCATAAACGTTACGGGCGGCCAGCAGATGCAGCCGTGATATAGACTCAAAAAAATCCACCGGCATAAGCTGGTGGATTTTTTTCGTTTATGCTCTGTTGCGCTGCACTTCCGCCACGTGGTTCATGATCTCCTCGTTTGCCTTATACAGCTTGCGGAAGGTTTGGTAACCGTCTCTGTATATTTCCAGATTTTGCTTGTTTGGCGTGTAGCGTTTTTCTTCAAAGACCACCAGCTTAGAGCAGCCCTCCTGCGCGTCCTTGAATATGCCCGTACTCGCGCCCGCAATTATGCCTATGCCCAGCGCGGCCTGCTCCTGCGCGTTTGTAACGGATATCTCCTTTTCGAAAATATCGGCCTGCATTTGCAGCCACAGCTCGCTTCTCGCGCCGCCGCCTGAGGCTATTATGCGGTCGGTTTTTATGCCCACCTCGTCCAATATGGAAAGCGAATCCTTCATGGCGTACACCACGCCCTCCATCACCGCGCGTATGAGGTGCCGCTCGTCATGCCGCAGCTTCAGGCCGAAAAACATGCCCTCCGCGTCCGGATTCATATGGGGCGTGCGCTCCCCGCCCAGATACGGCAGGAAAAAAAGCCCCTCGCTGCCCGCGCCGGTCTTGGCGGCAGTCTGCGTCATTTCGGAATAGCCCTTCGCCTTCAGCACATTGTCCCTCAGCCAGTGCATAGACATTCCTCCGCCCAATATAGCGCCAAAAACCGAGTAGGATTTCCCCAGCGCGTTGCAGAAAGTGTGTATGCGCAGCTTTTTGTCATACACGTCGTTTTTGGAATAGGTGGCCATTGTGGCGCCCGTGCCTATATTTGCCACCAGCAGACCCTCTTTGTACACGCCGTTGCCCACGGTAAGCCCGCTTTGGTCGCCCGCGCCGTATATAACGGGTATGCCTGCTTTAAGCCCGGTAGCCTCCGCCGCGCTTTGCGTCACGCTGCCCGCTATTTCCATAGACTCGTGGCATTTGGGAAAAATATCCCTGTCTATGCCGAATTTGTCCGTCATATCGAAATACCAGTCACGCGCGGGCAGATCGAACATGGTCATGGACGAGGCGTCCGTCACCTCGCCCGCCAGCTCGCCCGTAAGCCGCAGGCGTATATAGTCCTTGGGGCTGCATATTTTGTATATCTTAGAATATATTTCCGGGCGTTCCTCCTTGAACCAGAGCAGGGAGGGAAAGCCGAAGCCCGTGAACACGCGGTTGTGTATGTGGGTTATAATGTCCTCCATCGGCACCTTGGCGTATATCTCATCCACCTGCTTTTTGGAGCGCTGATCCACCCACACTATGGACGGGGCGACCGGCTCGCAATTTTTATCCAGCGCCACCAGCCCGTGCATCTGGCCCGTTGTGCCTATGCAGGAAATGGCCTCAAACTGCGCCGGAGCCTCCTTTTTAAGCATGGCCAGAATATTTTGTACGGCCTGCCACCACTCGCGCGGGTCCTCCTCGGCAAAATTGGCCGCGGGCACCTGCACTTTATAGTCATTTCCCGCTGTGGCTATAGCGCCCTTTTCAGAGTCTATAAGCATTGCCTTTACGCTTTGCGTCCCCAGATCTATTCCCAGTATTACAGACATCTTGAACCCTCACTTTACTTTATGCTATATATCTTCAGCAAACGCTTCCCGTTTCATAAAAGCGTTTTCCAAGAGCGTCCACCATTGTGATAGTATCTTTCACCATCTCCACCGTAACACGGAAGGGCTCGTTGCCCCAGCAGGAGTGCATGGAATTTTCGGCGATCATGGCTATGTTTTGCTCGTTCGCCTCCACGAACAGATCCTCCAGCGTAACGGGCAGCCCCACGGATGCGCAAAAAGCGTATATCTCGTCTATGAGCTCCGGCTCTCTGTTTTCTATCACAAGCTGGCAGAGCGTGCCGAAGGCCACCTTTTCGCCGTGCATTGTCTTGCCGCCCTCCGGCAGCGCCGTTATGCCGTCCGCAACAGAGTGCGCGCCCGCCGTGGCGTTGTTTTCGAAGCCCAGCCCGCTTAGCAGCACGTTGGCCTCTATCACATTTTCTAACGCTTCATTTACAATGTGGTTTTCGGCGGCGATCTTTGCGCTCACGCCGTATTTCATTATTATATCAAGGCATTCGCGCGCTATGGCCTTGCCCGCGCAGGTGGCGCGGTAGCCGCCCTCATTGTTGTACACAAGGTTTGGGCTGTCCGAATTCCAGTTGGCCTGCGCCTCAAACAGCGTGGCCAGCGCGTCACCCATACCCGAAACAAGAAATCTTACGGGCGCGTTGGCAATTATTTTGCTGTCCACAATAAGCACGGCGGGGCTTACGTCGTAAAACCATTCGCCCTTGTGCTTGCCGTTTTGCTCGTATATGACGGAAAGCGCACTCGCGGGCGCGTCCGTAGAGGCAATAGTGGGAACGATTATCACGGGCGCGTTTATTTTATACGCCACGCCCTTTGTAACGTCTATGGTCTTGCCGCCGCCTATGCCCACCACAACGTCCGGCTCTGTGCAGCGCGCTTTTTCGGCGCACCTGCCTATAAGCTCCTCCGTTACCTCGCTGTCAAATATCATTACCTCAACTTCGCTGCCGTCCTCTGCCGCCAGCTTTTTGAGCCGCTTAGACATATCCTCAAAAAAAAGCTGATCCACAAACGCCAAAACTTTTTTCCCGAATTTACCCGTGTACTGAAAAAGCCTGTCGAACTCGTCCGGGCCCTGTATGTAGCGTCCTGCGGAACACCAGCCCCTCGTTGTTTTTGTAACTCTAGCCATAAAATTTCATCGGCACCAAGGCCGATTCCTCCTTTCTATATTAACGCACGTTTTTGTTCACCGCAACGCTTCTTCTATACTCTTCTGCAAATTTTCCGCCGTGAGCCCGTAGGCTTTTTTGAGGTAGTCAACAGAACCCACCTGCCCGAAGCTGTCTTTAACTCCCACGCGCAAAAGGGGCACACCGCAGGCGCATTCGGCCATGACCTCGGCCACCGCGCTCCCCAGCCCGCCGTATATATTGTGGTTCTCGAAAACCACCGCCAGCCGCTTTCCGGCTACGCAGCTCTTCACCAGCTCAACATCCAGCGGCTTTATTGTGAAAAGATCGACCACACAAAGGGATATGCCCTTCGCCCGCAGCGCCACCTCCGCCGCCAGCGCGTCCGCCAAGAGCAGCCCGCAGGTGAACACCACGGCATCGCCGCCCACCCTAAGCACATTGCCCCTGCCTATGCCAAAGGTGGAGCCCTCCGCGTATATTTGCGGCACCGCCTTGCGGTTTGCGCGTATGTAGTGCACGCCCTTTTTGCCCGCCAGCTCGCCTATTAGCCACCCAAGCTGCACCGCGTCTGCCGGATCGAATATCATGGCCTGTGGTATCGATCTAAACAGCGCTATATCCTCGTACGAGGAATGCGTTCCGCCATTAGCCGCAGCGCACACGCCCGGATCGGAGCCGTATATGTTTAACGTGTTGTGCGAATACGCTCCCGCCATGAACACCTGATCCAGCACCCGCCGCGTCACAAAGGGCGCGAAGGAGTGCACAAAGGGCACGAAGCCGCGCAGCGACATTCCCGCCGCCACGCCTATCATGTTCGCCTCTGCTATGCCCATTTCAATAAAACGCTCCGGACAGGCTTTTTTGATTATCGAAAACTTGGACGCGTCCGCAAGATCGGCATCCATCGCCACAATATTTGTATTGGTTTTCATCCGTTCCACAAGAGCGTTCGCAAAGGCGGCACTCATCTCCCCGGACGGCTTAGCCGGCTCCGGCAATAATTTCCACATGTCACTGCCCCCCTTCCAAGTGATTTATGCACTCTTTGAGCTCCGCAACGCACCTGTCTACTTCCGCGTCCACCGCATCGTCAAATTTTACGGAATGGTTACTTGCCAGCTCTTCAAAAAAGCGCACGCCCTGCCCCTTCACGGTGTCCAGCACTATGCAGGATACGCGCTCCTTGCGCCGCTTGCACTCTTCTATGGCAGCCGATATGGCCGCTTCGTCCCTCCCCGCAACGCGCCGCGTCTCAAAACCGAAGGCTCTCAGCTTTTCGGCTATGTCCTGCGGATTCATTATGTCCTTTGTATAGCCGTCCAGCTGCTTCTTGTTTTCGTCTATTATCACTATCAGATTGTTCAAATTGTAGTGGGCTATAAACTGGAAAGCCTCCCAGCACTGCCCCTCGTTGAGCTCGCCGTCCCCCACTATGAGGTAAACATACTGGTTTTGCCTGCCCTGCATCCTAAGCGCCAGGGCTATTCCCGCCGCGATGGACGTGCCCTGACCCAGCGAACCGGTGGTCACGTCTATGCCCGGCGTTTTGAGGCGATCCGGATGGGAGGGCAAGCTAGTGCCGCCCTCGTTCATGGTATACAGCATATCGCGCTCAAAATAGCCCTCCAGCATTAGCGTGCAGTAGAGCGCCGCCGCCGAATGCCCTTTTGAAAGCACCAGATAGTCCCTGTCCTCGCTCATAGGGTCGCTGCTGCTGTGCTTCATCTGATCCTTATACAGTGCGGAAAGCAGCTCCACCATAGACATCGCGCCGCCCAAATGCCCGTATCTTCGCCACTTCAACATCTGCAAAAGCTCCGCGCGAATCTTCATGGAAAATATTTTCATTTCCGTTCGCTTTGTCTCATTCATATCACATTTCACCTTGTTTTGTAGTTTGCTTGCGCATAAAAAAGGCGCCAAAATCACATATAGCCCCGCTATATAAACCTTGGCGCCTTGTAGATCATTCGCAGTTTATGAGCACCTTGCCGTTCTTGCTATATAGCTTCGTATCGAACACCATTTTTATATCATCCAGCGGAACTATATCCGTTATAATATTCGCAACGTCTATAACGCCCGACTCCAGCAGCAGTATGGAGCGCGCGAACACGTCCGGGTTCACGAAGGAGGCCTTTATGGTAAGCTCCTTTTTGAACAGCTCGAAGGGCTTTATTCCCGCAACATCGTCCGGCCCGGTAAGCCCGAACAGCATCACCGTTGCGCCCTTGCCCGCGTATTTCACGGAATATTCGGCCGTGCTGGTGAGGCCGGCGCAATCTATAACGCGGTCTATACACTGCACGTTGTTGCGCCTTAGCACCTCGTCCGTATCGTCCGTGTTCGGGTTTATGGTTATCGCCGCGCCGTATTCTTCCGCGCGACGGAGCCGCACATCCACGGGATCGACTGCAATTATCCGCGCCGCGCCTGCGCATTTTGCAAGCTGGATCATTATCATGCCTATGTTGCCCGCGCCCACCACCATAACCGTGTTGCCAGGCCGAATGTCCGTCAAATCTATGCCGTGCAGGCAGCAGGATATAGGCTCTATCATGGCCGCGTGTTCGTAGGAAACCGAATCCGGTATCTTGTATACCAACCGCTCCGGCACCGTAAGATATTGGGCAAAGCCGCCGTCCGCAGCCGTTCCCAGACCCACCATATTGTCACACAGATGCTTCATGCCGTTTGTGCAGTAATAGCAGGTGCCGCAATAGTCGTTCGGGTCTACTGCCACTCTGTCTCCCGCCTTTATGCGCGAAACGCCTTCGCCCGCCTTTACCACCTCGCCCGAAAGCTCGTGACCGAGTATGGTATCGCCGTTCACCTCGGCGGAGCCTTTATCCCCCTCATATATGTGCACGTCCGTACCGCACACGCCGCAGAAGCGCACCCTTATGAGCACCTCGCCCGCTCCGGGCTCTATGTGCGGCATTTCCCTTATGTCCATTTGATGCTTTCCCGTAAAAACAGCTGCTTTCATATATAATCACCTCACAAATTATACAGTTTCGTCCTTCTTGTTGGTGGTCACCTGCAACAGCACCGCGCCCACTATTATGAGACCCTTTATAACGTCCT
>CAYXFB010000009.1:0-57028 GCA_964464145.1 uncultured Christensenella sp. | reverse complement strand
GGCGGACGCCGTGGAAAATATAGTTATGAAAAACACCTGATAATTCTGTTAATACGCCACGCGAAGGGCGGAGGCTGCCCGAACGAGAGAGGCGGGCTCTCCCTGCGCGGAGACGGTCAGAATATAGATATTTTTATTACACATCAGGGTCAATACTCCGCCCCTTGGGGCGCGTATTGACCTACAAGTTCTACATTTTGTATCCAATATACCCCGCTGCTTGCGGCGGGGTTGTTGATTCGTGGGGAAGGGGTTGAGTATCTTTTTTGAGATTGCGCTACTATACGAAATATTTATTTTGGAGGTATAACAAATGAACGAAATGCTGTTTGTTTTGGCTCCCATAGGAGCCGTTCTTGCTATAGTATTTGCCTTCATACAATCGCGTAAGATAATGAAGTTTTCCGAAGGCAATAGCTTGATGCAAAAGATCTCCGGCGCCATAAAGAAGGGCGCCAACGCTTATCTGAAACGCCAGTACACGGGTGTGGCGCTGTTTTTTGTGGCTATGTTCGCAGTGCTGGGCATAATGTCCTTAAACGGATTTTTGACACCCTTTGTGCCCTTTGCCTTTATAACGGGCGGCTTTTTTTCCGGACTTTCAGGCTTTATAGGAATGAAGATCGCCACGGCGGCGAACGCGCGCACGGCGCAGGCCGCCTCTGAGGGGCTGAACCGCGGACTGCGGGTGGCCTTCTCCTCCGGCGCCGTAATGGGCTTCACGGTGGTGGGGCTGGGGCTTTTAGACCTGTCCATATGGTTCTTTCTGCTGAAGTATGTATTCTATGCGGGAATGCCGGAGGTGGAGCAGATAAGTGCGATCTCCTCCGCCATGCTCACATTTGGCATGGGCGCGTCCAGCATGGCGCTGTTTGCGCGTGTGGGCGGCGGTATATTCACAAAGGCGGCGGATGTGGGAGCCGATCTGGTGGGCAAGGTTGAAGCCGGCATACCCGAGGACGACCCGCGCAACCCCGCCGTTATAGCGGACAACGTGGGCGACAATGTGGGCGACGTGGCAGGCATGGGCGCAGACCTTTATGAATCATACGTTGGCTCCATAGTTGCCACGCTGGCGCTGGCGGTATCGGCTGGCTTTGGCTTTGGCGGCGCGGCCATACCCATGGTGATGGCGGCGGTGGGCACCATTGCCTCCATAGTAGGCACCTTCTTTGTGCGTACCGGCGAGAATACGGATCAAAAAACGCTGCTGGCCGCGCTGCGAAAGGGCACGTATATAGCGGCTATAATAGTTGCCATAGCGGCCTTTCCAACTATATATTACACGCTGGACTGCGCCAACAATCCGGAGCGTATAGGCGTGTACGGTGCTGTATTATCCGGCCTGGTGGCGGGTGTGCTCATAGGCTTCTTCACAGAGTATTATACGTCCGACTCATACAAGCCCACGCGCAATCTGGCCAAGACCAGTCTCACCGGCCCGGCAACGATTATAATAGACGGGCTGGCGCTAGGAATGGGCTCCACGGCCATACCCGTTATAATAGTGGGCGCATCCGTACTTGTGAGCTATTTCTCATCGGGCGGTGGGGGCGATTTCTCCGCCGGGCTGTACGGCGTGGGAATATCCGCCGTGGGTATGCTGTCCACGCTGGGCATAACGCTGGCCACGGATGCCTACGGACCCGTGGCGGACAACGCGGGCGGCATAGCGGAAATGGCGCATCTGCCCGCTGAGGTACGTGAGCGCACGGACGCTCTGGATTCGCTGGGAAACACCACCGCGGCCACGGGAAAAGGCTTTGCGATAGGCTCGGCCGCGCTTACGGCGCTGGCGCTCATAGTGGCCTATACGGATCAGGTGAAAATAATATCGCCCAGCTTCAATCTGGATCTTTCGCTCATAAATCCGCCGCTTTTGATGGGTCTGTTTGTGGGGGCTATGCTACCCTTCCTGTTTTCATCCATGACCATGCGGGCGGTGGGAAGAGCGGCTCAGCGCATCGTGGTGGAGGTACGACGGCAGTTCCGCGAAATAAAGGGACTGATGGAGGGCACGGCCGAGCCCGACTATGCCTCCTGTGTGGATATTTGCACGCGCGGCGCGCAAAAGGAAATGATAGCTCCCGCGCTCACGGGTATAGTGGCGCCCATTGTGGTTGGTCTCGTATTGGGTGTTAACGGCGTGGTGGGCATGCTGGGCGGAGCTACCGCCACCGGCTTTGTGCTGGCCGTAATGATGGCCAACGCGGGCGGCGCTTGGGACAACGCTAAAAAGCATATAGAAGCGGGCAACCACGGCGGCAAGGGCTCAGAATCGCACAAGGCGGCGGTGGTTGGCGACACGGTGGGCGATCCCTTTAAGGATACGTCCGGCCCGTCCATAAATATACTAATAAAGCTGCTTTCTATGGTTTCCATAGTTTTTGCGGGAGTAACGATAGCCTTTGGCCTGCTGTAAAATTTCGCAGGGCATATAAAAAAAGGTCTTCGCAAGAAAATGTTCTCTTGCGGAGGCCTTTTGCTTTTGCGCCGGATCAAAGTTTAAAAAGCCGCACCGCCCCATGCTCTCGAATTTTAAGCTGGTGGCAGCTGCCAGCACCGAACACGGCTTCCATTCCCTCTTTGAATGTATGCATTATATCATTGGGCACGAAGGCCTCTATGGTGCCCGCGAAGCCTCCGCCCTGAACGCGAAAAGCGCCGCGCCCGCACAAAAGCTCGTCGCAAAGCGCCAGGCACAGGCCAAGCTCCTGAGAATCTATCTGGCCGGGAACTATAACATTTTGAAGGTACATGAACGAAGAACGGCCGGATTGCTTCACAAGCGATAAAAATTGGGGGATATCGCTTGTTCTGAGCGCGTCACGCTCCCTCATCACGCGGTCGTTTTCGGCGAAGAAATGGCAGGCGCGCAGCACCGCCCTATCTCCCAGTGCGGCGCGCAAACCGTTTATGTTATCATAAAACGTGACCCTATCCACCTGACGCAGCACCTTTAGATCAAAATATTCGGCCGCCTTGTGCATATCGCTTCGTATGGCGGCGTACTCCTCCGTAAGATCGGCATGATTGCCTCCGGAATCTACCACGCACAGAGTATGACCGGCAATATCTGAGCTTATTTTCTCCGTGACGGGGTGATCCACATCGGCAAAATCTATAAACACTATTCCGCCGATCGCGCTGGCCATCTGGTCTTCAAGGCCGCAGGGCTTGCCGAAATGCACATTTTCGGCGTACTGGGCTATTTGCGCGATCTCCACCGCCGGAATTTCCCCTTGATTGAAGAGCTGGTTCATGGCGCAGCCCAGCCACACGGCGAAGGCGGCTGAAGAGGAAAGCCCGGAACCACCCAGCACCTCCGAGGATACATAGGCGTTGAAGCCGCCCGTTTTGTAGCCGCGGCGCTTTATTCCATCGGCCACGCCACGTATGAAGGCGGCGGCGCTGCTTTTTTCCGCTTCCAAAACATCCGTGTTTTGGGTGTCCACCTCGCAAAGCGAATATCCCTCGGATAATACCCGGATCATATTCTGACCGTTGGGGGAAACCGCGCCCAGCGCGTCTAAATTTATAGACGCGGCCAGCACACAGCCGTTTTGATGATCCGTGTGGTTGCCGCCGATTTCCACACGGCCGGGCGCGCTTATGAAGCTGACCTCACCGCTATGGGGAAACCGTGCGGTAAATTCTTTATATATGCGCTCGAGCCTGGTGTTGTAGCCATCGTCCGCCGCCAGACCTTTTAGATCAATGCCCCTATGTATGTCGACCATTTTCACTCTCCTGAAAAATTATACGTTCAGTTGCTCTATAAATCTTGCAAAAGCGGATTGACCCACAGGCGTCTGCTTGAACACGCCGGCGTGCTCAAGCACCTTGCAAAAAACGTCGCCCACCTCGTCCAGCAATATTTGCTCTATATTGGCCTCGTTCACGCTGTGCCTGCCGAGAATGTGCTCCGCCCACTCGGCGTGATGCGCGATCTCGGGCGCGGAGGCGATACTTTTGTGCAGCATACATTCCTTGAGTATATTCAGCTCGCTCTTGAGGCGGGCGGGCAATACGGCCAGCCCCATCACCTCTATAAGCCCTATATTTTCCTTCTTTATGTGGTGCAGCTCCGCGTGAGGATGAAAAATACCGTCCGGGTGTTTTTCTGATGTTCTGTTGTTGCGCAGCACTATGTCCAGCTGATAGACACCGTCACGTTTGCGCGCTATCGGGGTGACGGTGTTGTGCGGCGTATCGCCTGTACGCGCGAATATGTTCACGCTCTCATCTGAATAAGCGCGCCAGCGCTCAAGTATGCGTAGCGCGAATGCACTTATTTCGCCGCGGCCTTTGCCGCTTAGGCGTATCACGGAGAGCGGCCATTTCAACACGGCTGCCTGTACGCCGCCAAATTCCGGCACGGAAAAATTGCGAAGGTTCTCCGCTTTTTCCATGGCAAATACGTAATTTCCGCCCTGAAAATGATCGTGTGAAAGTATGGAGCCGCCCACTATGGGAAGATCCGCGTTGGAGCCTATGAAATAGTGCGGAAATATATCCACAAACTCAAGCAGTCTTTCAAATGTTTGAAAGTCTATGCGCATCGGCCGGTGCACGCCGCTTAAAGCTATGCAATGCTCATTATAATAGGTGTAGGGAGAATATTGGAGATACCATTCCTCTCCCGTAAGCTCAATGGGTACTATGCGGTGGTTTTGCCGCGCCGGGTGAGCTGTATGGCCGGCATAGCCCTCGTTTTGCGCGCACAGCAGGCATTTTGGGTAGCCGGTGGGGGCGGGGCGGGCGGCGGCCGCTATTTCGCGCGGGTCCTTCTCAGGCTTGGCCAGATTTATCGTTAGATCCAGCCTGCCGTAGGGGGTGCGCTTCGTCCAGCGCATATCCTTTTTTATGCGGTAGCGGCGTATATAGTCCGTATCCTGACTGAACTTATAAAAATAATCGGTCGCGCTGACCGGAGATCGTTCGTACAGCCGCCAAAAGCTTTCGGTGACGAATGAGGGCGGCGGGGTAATACAGCCCATGAGCTTGGCGTCAAAAAGATCGCGGTGGGTGGTGTCGTTCGGCTGAAAAAGCCCGGCCTGCGCGGCATGATCAAGCAAAGCGGAAAGTATCTGCTCAAGCTCCGGCGCTTCGCCCTTCTCCTTGTCCGCCTCTTCCCGCGCGTAAAAATCCATATGCAGCGCTTCCAGCAATCTGTTTGTTACGTACACCTCGTCACGCGCGGCTATCAATCCCCTATCGCGCCCATAGTCTATGAGAAGTTTAACGTATAGCTCAGCATTTTGTATGCCGGTCATCTGGCACCTCCGCGTCCATATATTTTATATTGGCAATCGCAGTGCGCAAAACCGCATAAGAGGGGCGATCCGCCCATCACCATTCGGCAACGCAGCCATCCTCCGTTCGCCACACGGGGTTGCGCCAATCCTGCCATTGCTCCGCCATTTCACGCACCTTTTCCTCGTTCACGCAAACGCCCAAGCCCGGTTCCTCCGGTCTTTTCACATAGCCCTTTTCGTAGCTGAACGCCTCTTTGTTTGTTATATAATCCAGCAGGTCAGAGCCCTGGTTGTAGTGTATGCCCAGGCTTTGCTCCTGTATGAAAGCGTTTGGCGTACAAAAATCAAGCTGCAGGCAGGCGGCCAGCGCGATAGGCCCAAGCGGGCAGTGCGGCGCGACGGCAACGTCGTAGGCCTCCGCCATCGCGGCTATCTTTTTCACCTCAAGTATGCCACCGGCGTGGCTCAGATCGGGCTGTATTATATCCACATTGCCCGAGGTGAGCAGGCTTTTGAAGCCCCAGCGCGTGAAGTTTCGCTCGCCCGTAGCTATGGGTATGCTGCTCACGCTTTTAAGCTCACGAAAGGCCTCCTCATTTTCACAGAGCACAGGTTCCTCCACAAACATGGGGTGGAACTGCTCCAGCTCCTTTATGAGCGCCTTGGCCATGCCCTTGTGCACCCGCCCGTGAAAATCCAGCGCTATGTCCATATCGTAACCCAGCGCGTCGCGTATGCCTGCCACGCGCGCCAGCATATCGTCCACCGCCTTGTGGCTGTCTATAAAGCAGAGCTCGGGCGTGGCGTTCATTTTTACGGCCGTGTAGCCCTGATTGTGCTTTTCTATGGCGGCCTCCGCCACGTTTTGCGGGCGGTCACCGCCTATCCAGCAGTATACGCGCAGTTTGTCACGCACGGCGCCGCCGAGAAGCTGGTATACGGGCTTGCCGTACGCCTTGCCCTTTATATCCCACAGAGCCTGCTCTATGCCGGATATGGCGCTAGACAGTATCGGGCCGCCTCGGTAAAACGCGCCTCGGTATAGCGTTTGAAATATATCCTCTATATTTTCAGCCGATTTGCCTATTATATATTTGGCCATCTCGTGCACGGCGGTCTCCACGGTGCGCGCCTTGCCCTCCACCACCGGTTCGCCCCAGCCCACAATGCCGCTCTTTGTGGTTATTTTCAAAAAGCACCAGCGCGGCGCGACCTTGAACGTTTCTATTTTTTCTATTATCATTGAGTTTACTCCTTTTTGCGTGCTTTGCCGAGAATTTTTTTTATATTTGTGAAAAAATGAGACCGGCGGCGCCGTGCAACGCAAAGCCGTCCGGCTCTTCTATGCGTATGTGGGGGATATCCACCTCCGCGCAATCTAGCAGCGTGGAGAATATACCGTGATAAACCCGTGCGCCCGCCGTTATCACGCTGCAAAGCTCGGTAAAGAGCGGATGCGCCAGCAGCGCGCCAACAACGCCCGCGTTTATTACGCCCTCCATGTATGAATCCCTCTGCGATTGTGTGGCTCTCGTGAAAAGCTGCATGGCGCGCACTATGTACAGCGCGCGGTTCATGCCGTATTTTCGCACCATACGGCAGCCCAGCGAAACAAAAGCTTTATCGGTGTTTGCCGGAGCGGGCGAGAGGGAGGCGCCGAGTATGGTGGCGCCGCACACCGCCGAGTATAGCTCTCCGCCCATGCAGGAGCAGATATCCACGATTTGCTCATCCTCGGTGAAGAGTATGTGCGTGTGTGAGCCGGGCATTATTACCGCGGCGCGCTTCGATTTGAAATGCTCCGGGTATTTTTGCATTATGCCGAAGAGCTCGGTCTCCTCTCCGCGCACATTGTTGGCCATCCAAGCGTCCTCCGGCAAAAGGTCGGCCTCAGGACGCGAAGCGAGGCCGGGCAGCAGTGTGATATCGCGCTTGAAAAGCGCGGAGCGGTAGGTGGCGAAGCCCCGCGCGTATTCGGCCGCCGAAACGGGAAGCCCGAGGTAGGGAACCTCCATCAAACCATTGATAGAGCCCACCATGCCCGACATATATATGCCGTCCACAATATCGTCTGAAATGCCCGCTCCGGCAAGCGCCTCCGTATACAGCGAAAAAAGCCCCTCCTCAAGAGCGGGCGGACCGCTTTTTATGTTGTCTATTGTGCCCACCCGTTTTGCTGCCGAAAAAATCTTTTCGCCCTCCTTCAGCACAAAGGCGCGGGAATTGGTGGTGCCGGAATCGAAATAAACCGTGTATGCCATGCTATAGCTCCTGTGCGCGCGCCGCGTAGAGGGCGGCGCGTTGCGCTATGGCGGCGTAATCTCCCGTGGCTATGAGCTTGCCGTCCGCTATGTTGGCTCCTATGCCGAAGGTGTTTGCCCCGGCGGACGCGTATTCGCCCATGTTTTGGAGGTCTATTCCGCCCATTGCCATGAAGGGTATGTGGGGAAGCGGCGCGCGCATCGCCTTGAAGTAAGCCGCGCCCAGAACGGAAGCGGGGAACACCTTCACTATATCCGCGCCCAGCTCATGCGCCCGCACTATCTCCGAGGGTGAAAAAGCGCCGGGTATGGCAAGCAGCCCGAATTCCTTTGCGGCGGCTATAACCTCAGGCGCTACGGAGGGAGAGATCAAATATTCCGCTCCCGCCTCATACGCGCTTTTGGCCTGCGCCCGCGTGAGCGTGGTGCCCGAGCCGACGTGTATGCCATCCATGGCCGCGCCGTATTCTATGGCCTTGAGCGTGGCGGAGTGGTCTTTCGCGCGTTGATCGAAGGTGAACTCCACGAAGCGTATGCCGCCATCCCTCAGGGCTTTCAGCGTATCCATTGCCTGCCGTTCGTCCACGCCGCGCACGGCCACCACTATTTTCTGTTCAAGCATTTCATCTATGAGCATATTTTCCTCCGTTTTTATCAGTCCTGCGCAAAATATCTGCGCGGATTTTCTATCAAAATGTTGTCTATTTCACGCTGAGTCATGCCGCGCGCTTCGAGCAGCGGCACTGCGCGGTCGCTGAATGTGCAAAAGTTGTACGGGTTGACTGCCGGGTCGGTGCCGCGCACGTTGCGCCACTCAAACGGCCCTATATCCACATAGCAAACGTGGTCATGAGAGACCATTATTTTGTCCGCATATCCCAGCTCGGCGAGGCGGCAGAGCGTATCCACACGGTTTTCCATGCTGTTTTTGGCCTCGTCGCCAAAACGATCCAGCCCTACATAGCAGCCGTACGAAAGAATTTCCTTCAGGTAATCTATATAGTTCGTGTCGCCCAGATGCCCTATCACTATCTTGGCCGGATCTATGCCGTGCTTTTCCAATATTTTGAGCTGCGCTATGCCGGAGCGGTTATCGCAACTGGCGTGAGTTGTTACGGGCAGCCCGCTTTCCCTTGCCGCGATGGCCGAGGCGGTCAGCAGCTTTTCGTTTATCTCTGTAACGCCGAGGGAATCCGTGCAGCATTTTATTATGCCCGGCTTTATGCCCGTGCCGTCCATGCCATCGTTTATATCAGCCATTATGAGGCGCAGAAAGGATTGCGTGTCTCTAAAATACATCCACTGCTGCTCCGTATGAAAAAAGCCTGTGGCGGCTATTATCTGCATGCCGGTAAGCTCCGCTACCTCGCGCACTATGCCTAGATCCCGCCCCAGGCACACGGGCGTTACGTCCACCAGCGTCTTTATGCCCGCCGCCATAGCCAGGCGCACGTCTTTTGCGGCGTATTCTATGAATTCGGCGCGGTCAAACCATTCGGGATAGCATTTTCGCATGTTCCAGTTGGCGCTTATTATGTGCTCGTGCATGAGCGTCGCGCCCAGTGCGGAGGGGCTCAGCCTGCCCAGAACGCCGTTTATATATTCGCGCATAAAATACCTTCCTCCGGGGAAATAATACTGACGATATGATAGAGTATAGGAGCGCGGCGTCCTATGCGTGAATATAATATTTTATAAAAAACATTCAAAAAAATATAAAGTATATAAAAAACATATAAAAATATTAAAAAATCTATATAATTAGATTTGCATAATTATTTGAAGTTTTCAAAGCGGACGGATTTTTTGTATAAGCACGGTCGCCGATTTACGGGTATGGTATGAAATGGCATTTTAAAATAAATTCAATACGAAACAAGCTGCTGCTTTGTTTTCTAATTTTGCTGGTGCCCATTGTGGTGGTGGGCATTGTTTCCTACAACTCCGCGTTGAGCGTTGTTTCGGATATGGCAAAGGACTCTGTGGTGAACATGATAGAGCGCATAGATTTTGAAACGGACAGGCTGATGAAGGACGCGCAGGATTTTGCGCTTATGATGTCTCGGGATTCAACCATACAGCAGCCATTGAGAGAACCCTTGCCGGCGCGCATAGAGGATGTGTATAAGCAGCGTTTGGACTACAATTATAAGCTGTACTTCACAAACCAATACCGTGAGGAGATACGCGGCTTTTACGTGATAGGCGAGAATGGAGCGCGCTTCAAATCCTCTATGATGACGCCTAAGGATATAGATTTTCGTTCGCAGGATTGGTATAGGCAAATTATGGCCGCGGATGACGCGGTGTGGTTTGAGCCGCATGTGGATTCCTTCGTGGCGACCACGGTGAGCGAGCGTTTCATAAGCGTGGGCGCGCCCATAATAGACCGCTTTTCCGGCAAAAAGCTGGGCGTGGTGCTGGTGGACGTGGCGGCGGCGCTGTTTCAAAACAATTACGACTCACAGCTCATACGCGGCGGCAGAATACTCATGCTGAACGGGCAGAATGAAATATTGTTGGACCCTGATCCGGGTGAAAACGGCATGACGGGCGATGTGGTAGTGGACATACTGGGCAGGGCCGACCTGAGCGCCACGGGTGCTACGCAGATAATACAGTCGGCGGGCAGCGGATATTTGGTGTCGCACAAGACCTCGGCAATAAACGGCTGGAAAACGGTGGGCATAGTGCCCTTTGTGGAAATATCCCGCGACGCCTCCGCGATAGCGCTTACAATAGCGCTCATGATAGGCATAAGCTGCATAGCGGCGGCGTTTTTCGCAGTGAAGGCGGCAAATTCCATAAGCCGCCCCATAAAGAAGATGAGCGACACAATGAAGCAGGTGCAGCACGGCGACCTTTCCGTGAGGGCGGAGCAGACCGGACGCGACGAGGTGGGCAATCTTGCCGTTACCTTCAACAGGATGATAGAGCAGATCAACGTGCTGATAAGGGAGCAGGGGGAGGATCAGACCAAGCTGCGCAAGGCGGAGCAGCGCGCGCTGCAGGCGCAGATAAACCCGCATTTTCTCTATAACACGCTGGACTCCATAAGCTGGATGGCGCGTGCCAAGAACGTGGAGCAGATAGACGAAACTATAGAGGCGCTCACCACGCTTTTCAGAATAAGCCTGAGCCGGGGCAGAGACCTCATAACGCTGGGCGAGGAGCTAAAGCACGCGCACAGCTATCTGCGTATACAGCAGATACGCTACAGCAAAAAGCTATCCTATTCCATAGACGTGCCGGAGGAGCTTTGCAGGTATATGACGGTGAAGATGACATTGCAGCCGCTCGTGGAAAACGCCATATATCATGGTGTAAAGGAAAAGCGGGGCAAGGGGCTTATAAGCATAGAGGGCTATGAAGAGCCGGATGCGGTGGTTTTGGTGGTGCGCGATACGGGCAAGGGTATGAGGCCCGAAAAGGTAATGGCGCTCAATAAGGCGATAGCGGAGGATAAGGAGGAAATAAGCAAAAACCCTGTAGACAGCTATGGCGTGGTGAATGTGCAGCGCCGCATACAGATATATTTCGGCGCGGAATATGGGCTGCGCTATGAGAGTGAGTATATGTGCGGTACCACGGTCACGGTGCGTCTGCCAAAGAAAACGGAAGGAGAACAAACCGGTGCTTAAAATAATAGTGGTGGAAGATGAGGATATAATTCGTGAAGGTATAGTTTCCAGCATAGAGCAGGAGGGGGAGAGCGGACTTTTTGAGGTGGTGGCGCAGGCGGGGGACGGCGAGGAGGCGCTTGACGCCATAGAAGAGCACAGGCCGGATATTGTGGTAACCGATATAAAAATGCCCTTTATGGACGGCATAACGCTGCTAGAGAAGATAAAACCAAAGTATCAGGATATGTTTGTGGTTATATTGAGCGGGCACGACGAGTTTGAATACGCGCGCAGGGCGCTAAAGGCGGGCGCGTACGATTTTTTGCTCAAGCCCGTGAAAATAAAGAACCTGCTTGAGGTGCTGGACAACATAAGGATGGAAATAGAGGAAAAGCGCCAGCGCAAGGAAGAGCTTTTGCAGCTCAAGCAAATTGAAAAAAACAGCATAAGCAGGCGGCGTGATGAATATTTGCGCGAGCTCTTGCTGGGCAGGGAAAGATATGGCGCGAACAGCGAAAAAGCCGCTCTGCTGAGCGATGCGAGCTGCTATATGGTGGGTATAGTGGGCATTGAGAATGTGGCGCTTCTAACGCAGGGGTGCGACTATTTGCAGCTAATGGAGCTGGATCAGCATTTTGAGCAGGCGGTGTATGCGGCGGCGGCAAGGTATACGGAATGGACGGTGCTCAAAGAAAATCTGTGCGAGTGCATCGTTTGCGCGAGGGCGCGGGAAGCGGAGGTATTGAAACGCGCCGCCGCGAGCTTCAGGGAGGAGGTGCGTAGCGCCGCGCCCGATGATATAAAGCTGCGTGTTACCTTCGGCAAGCTGTGCGATATGCCGCAGAAGCTGCACGATTCCTATGTGCAGGCGGTGCGGGCGCGGGAGCGTGGCAGCCTGAATTTTGATGACTTCGTGAACGGACTGAACGCGGACGAGCACATAAGGTATATGGATTTTGACGATACCGAGCTGCTTTCGGCCATAAGGGTGGGAAACAGACGGCAGATAGAAAACGAGCTCAAAAATCTGGCGGAGCAAATGATGGAGCAAAAGGTGGTTTCGCAGCTCCATATGATAATGGTGGCCTCGCGCATATATTTTGACGTGAGCAAGCTCTTGACGGAGGTCTCATACAATACGGAAGAGGCCATGGCGGGCGACGCGGAGCATTTTAACCTCATAATAAGCCAAAACAGGCCGGAGGCCATAGTTGATAAATTGAAGAACTATTGCTATAAGGTGGCGGATTTTCTGGAGGAGGTGCACAGCGGCAAGTTTGCCAAGGTGCTCATAAGGGCGAAGGAGTTTATAAAGAACAATTTTATGAACGAAAACCTGATGCTGGAGGATGTAGCGCAGCAGGCCTATATAAGCGCGTCCTACATGTGCATAATATTCAAGAAGGAGGCGGGGGAAACATTTATAGAATACCTTACTAAGGTGCGCATGGAGCACGCGGCAAGGCTGCTTTTAGAAACGGATATGAGGAACTATGAGATAGCGGAGGCCTGCGGCTATTCAAATCCCGCGTATTTCAGCACTATTTTCAAAAAATACTACAATATGCCCCCAAGCATGTACAAGGCTCAAAAAAAGCGGCAGGTGTAAACAAACCCCGCGTGGGGCGGTTTGCCGCGCAAAATTATTATATTTTCATGTAATTATATAAATTCAAAAGAAATTTAAATAATATTGGATTAACAATAAATAGGCTTTTAATTATAGTTTACACGTACCATAAAAAAATCAGGAGGAAAGTAATGAAAAAATCTATTATCGTTTCTTTAGTTTTGGTAGTTATGCTGGTGGCGACTGCCTTTGCGGGCTGCGCGGCACCTGCCGCGCCCGCAAGCGAAGCTCCGGCGGCGGCGCCCGCGAGCGAAGCTCCCGCGGCGGCACCCGCAAGTGAAGCTCCGGCGGCTGCGCCCGCAAGCGAAGCTCCGGCAGCGGCACCCGCAAGTGAAGCGCCCGCGTCCGAGGCTCCGGCTTCCGAAGCTCCGGCGGCTGGCGGCGAGGGCTTGGCCACCGTGAAGGGCGGCGGACAGGGCCGCGACCTTGGCGAACTCACGGTTGGCTTTGCGCAGATGGAAAATAACATCTCATGGCGTATAGCCGAAACAAACAGCATGAAGGACGAGGCGGCAAAGCGCGGCGTGAATCTGGTATACACGGACGCGCAGTCCAATACCGCAAAGCAGGTTTCGGACGTTGAGGACATGGTTGCGCAGGGCGTTGACTACATAGTGCTCCCCCCGCGCGAAGAGGAAGGCCTCACGCCCGCGCTCAAGGCAGCGCAGGATGCCGGTATACCCGTTATACTCATAGACAGAACGGTAAAGGGTGTTCCCGGTGTGGATTACAGCACGCTGATCTGCTCCGACTTCATATATGAGGGCGAAGAGATAGGCAAGTGGGTAGTTGATAAAACGGGCGGCAAGGGCAATATAGTAATATTGCAGGGCACGCAGGGCGCTACCTCCACAATAGACAGGCAGACGGGCTTCATGAACATAATTGAAGGCACGGACATGAAGGTGATCGCCGATCAGACAGCGGAGTATACTATGAGCGAGGCTCAGGCCGCCATGGAAAACATTATACAGGCTCACGGCGACGCGATAGACGTTGTATATTGCCACAACGATGATATGGCGCTGGGCGCTATACAGGCTCTCAAGGCCGCGGGCATGAAGCCGGGCGAGGACGTTATAATAGCTGGCGTGGACGGCGCTAAAGCCGCGCTGGAAGCCATAATAGCCGGTGAGATGTCCGTTACTATACAGTGCAACCCCTTCTTCGGCCCGATAGTGTTTGACACAATAGCCAAGATGGAGGCGGGCGAGGAGATACCCACGCTCATACAGAATGAGGACACACTGTTTGACATCACAAACGCTAAAGAAAATCTGGAAAAGGGATTTTAAAAACAACGCACCAAGCACACCAAAAGCAGTATAAAATGTCTGGCAAGCCGGCCATTTCCATTCCGGGAATGGCCGTCTTTGCTGAAAAACGTCATGCAAAAATTTTATTAAAGTCTGGTTGCGGGGCTGCTGCCCTGCTAAATATATGAGGTAAAAACTAATGGGGAACGAAGTTTTACTGGAAATGAAGGGTATAGAGAAAATATTCCCTGGCGTTCACGCACTCAAAAATGTGGATTTCACGGTTGAGCGGGGCGAAGTGCGCGCACTGATGGGCGAGAACGGCGCGGGAAAATCCACGCTAATAAAGGTGCTTACGGGCATATACGAAAAAGACGGCGGCAGCATGGTTTTCGACGGGGAGGAGATAAACCCCAAAACCACGCTGGAGGCGCAGCACAAGGGCATAAGCACGATATACCAGGAGCTGAACCTGGTGCCCTTCCAAACGGTGTACGAAAATATGTTCATAGGCCGTGAGCCCATGAAAAAGGGCGGCATGGTGGATCGCAGGGAAATGATCCGCCGCGCGGAGGAGGTGCTTCGCGAAATGGGCATACACATAGACGTTACGGAGCCGCTAAAGCGCTATTCCACCGCCATACAGCAAATGGTGGCCATAGCCCGCGCCATAACAATAAACGCAAAGCTGGTTATAATGGACGAGCCCACATCCTCGCTGGATACAACCGAGGTGAGGGTACTTTTCGATGTAGTGAAAAAGCTTGTTGCGAAGAATATCTCCATAATATTCATTAGCCACAGGCTGGATGAGATATTTGAAATAGCGGACAACGTGACTATATTGAAGGACGGCCAGCTGGTGGGCGAATTTGACATAGCCGAGCTGGATCAGCTCAAGCTGGTTTCCTACATGATAGGCCGCGAGGCCAAGGACATGGAGCGCCGCAAATTTGAATACACACACCAAAGTAGTCCGCAAATGGCCTCTATGAAAGGCATAAAGCAGGGCGTGCGCCTGAACGGTCTGGATATAGACATAAAGCAGGGCGAGATACTGGGGCTGGCCGGTCTTTTGGGCTCGGGCAGAACGGAGCTTGCCAAGGTGCTGTTCGGCGATACGCTGCCCGACGAGGGCGAAATAATCTATATGGATGAAAAGCAGCACTTTAAGCAGCCCAAGGATGCCATTGTGAAGGGCATGGGCTTTTGCACGGAGGACAGGAAGGTGGAGGGCATAATACCCCATCTTTCCGTTAAGGAAAATATGACAATTGCGATGCTGCCGCAAATAAGCAAATGCGGCGTGGTTTCCAAAAAAAAGCAGAGCGAGATAGTGGATAAATTCATAGACAGGCTGAAAATAAAAACGCCCACGTCCAACCAGCTCATACGCAATCTTTCGGGCGGAAACCAGCAAAAGGTGCTGCTGGCACGCTGGCTGTGCATGAACCCCAAGCTGGTCATATTGGACGAGCCCACGCGCGGCATAGATGTGGGCGCAAAGGCGGAGATAGAGGACCTCATACAAGAGCTTTCCCAAAGCGGTATAAGCGTGCTTATGATATCCTCCGAAATTGCGGAGCTGGAGCGCAATTGCGACAGGGTGGCCGTTATACGCGAGGGCAAAAAGCTGGCCGAGCTAACGGGCGCGGACATAAATCAGGACAAGATAATGGCCATAATTGCCAAGGGTCATCACGAATTCGGTGAGGAGGAGGGTGCGTAATGGAAAAATCATTTGCCGCGAGGCTGGAACGTTCCGGCCTCACAAAGTCTGAATTTGCAAGAAAATACGGCGCGTTCATAGTGCTAATAGTTATGATCGTAATAAATATGATCATAACGCCAAACTTCATGAGCACGGGAACGATTTGGAATATAGTGATACAGTCCTGCACCATACTGCTTACCGGTATGGGCATGACCATGGTAATCTCCTCGGGCGGTATAGATATATCGGTCGGCTCCATGATGGCGGTGGGCTCTATGGCGGTTGCCAAGCTGCTGCCCTTTGGCGTGGTGCCCGCCGTGCTTGGCTCCGTTGCGCTGTGCATGGCCTTCGGCTTTTTCACCGGCTTCATGATAGCCAAACTGAAAATACAGCCCATGATAATGACGCTCACCATGCTTATGGCGGTGCGCGGCATAGCGCAGGTAATGAATGACGCGATGCTGCTATACATAAACGATCCGCAGTTTTCGCAGGTGGGCACGGGCAGGGTGGCCGGAGAGGTACCCGTTCAGCTTTTCATAATACTGGCCGTGGTGCTGCTGGTCTACTTCATAATGGAAAAAACGACGCTGGGCCGATACATACAATCCGTGGGGGACAACCCCTCCTCCGCGCGGCTGGCGGGCATAAACACCATAAAGACCATAATCATAGTATACGTTTTTTCGGCAGCGCTGGCAGGGCTGGCGGGAATTATTGAGACGGCCAAGATAAGCGCGGCGGACGGCAACGCTATAGGCAGGCTGGCGGAGCTTGACGCCATAGCGGCGGTGGCCGTGGGCGGCACCTGTATGTCGGGCGGAAAGGCGCGTGTGCTGGGCACGGTTATTGGCGCGCTTATAATGCAGCTTATAACAATAACGGTGAACATGAACAACATACCCTTCGAATTTGCGCAGGTAATAAAATCGGCGGTAATAATTATAGCCGTGTTCCTGCAGCGCGAGCGTATAAGGTGAGGTGGAAAATATGAATCAGCTCAAAAAAACAAAAAGCATATCCGGCCTGACCGGTGTAATAATAGCCTTTGTGGCGCTGTTTGTGATATCCGCCATACTCTTTGCGGACAAACAGTTTCTTTCTGTGAACTCTATAAACAACCTGCTCAGAAAGGCCTGCACGGATGGCGGCATATTGGCGCTTGGCATAACATTCGTTATGCTGGCCGGATATATTGACCTTTCGGTGGGCTCTGTGATGGCCTTTTCCGGCGTTATTGCCGCGATGGCCTGCGCTATAAACCCCATACTGGGTGTGCTGGCCGGGCTGGGCACGGGCATTGCCTGCGGTCTCATGAACGGAATTATAGTGACAAAGATGAGCATACCTCCCTTCGTTGCCACGCTGGCTACCATGCTGGGGCTTAGAGGTGTGATCTACATAATCACAAACAAAAAGAGCGTATCCATAGAGAACGAATTTTTCACCAGCATTGCCAACACATCGATAGGCAAGATATCCATATTGGTGTTCATATTGCTTGCGCTGGTGGGGCTGTGCGTGCACATCGCGCGCAACACACGCTTTGGCCTCGCGCTTTATGCCGTGGGCGGAAACGAGGAGGCCGCGCGCATGATGGGCCTCAACGTTGACAAGATAAAAATAGGCGCGTACATAATGTGCGGACTGTTCGCGGGGATCGGCGGCGTGCTTTTGACCTCCAGGCTGAGCGCGGCGCAGGCGGTGGCCGGCGAAAACTGGGAGACCACGGCAATAGCCAGCGCGGCGCTGGGCGGCATAAAGCTTTCGGGCGGTGAAGGGCATTTCTTGGGCACCTTCTTTGGCATAATGATAGTGGCCATCATAAACACCATATTCAACTACGCGGGCAACATAAACACCTGGTGGCAGAACATTATAATGGGTCTGCTGCTTATGGTCGCCGTTACCATACAATCCGATGTGTTCAAACTGCGCAGGGCGAATAAGCGGCAGGCTGCGGAAGCGGCAGGAGAGTGATTATGGCGGTTGTATTCAACATACAACGATTTTCTGTGCATGACGGGCCGGGTATACGCACCACCGTGTTTTTGAAGGGCTGCAACCTTCGCTGCCGGTGGTGCCACAACCCGGAATCTATAGACCCGTCGCCCCAAATACAATATTTTGCGGAAAAGTGCGTGGGTTGCGGCATGTGCGAGCGCGCCTGCCCAAGCGGACTTACGACGCTTGCGGGGGAGCGCAAAACCGCGCTGGCCTGTAAGCTGTGCGGAGGCTGCGCGCAGTATTGCATGAACGACGCTCTAAAAAAGGCGGGCGAGGAAATGAGCCCGCAGCAGGTGATGGACGTTGTTTTGAAGGATAGGGACTATTACGAAAATTCGGGCGGGGGGTTGACGCTTTCGGGCGGGGAACCGCTTTTGCAGTCGGAGTTTTGCGCCGAATTGCTGCGGCTTGCTAAAGAGCAGGGTATAGATACGGCGGTGGATACGGCTGCTAATGTGCCATATGCGGCGTTTGAGGCGGTGCTGCCCTATACCGATAAAATCTTGCTGGATCTAAAAATAATGAACGACTGCCTGCATCGTGAATACACGGGCGTGTCGAACGGTTTGATACTGGAAAACGCGCGGCGGTTGTTCGAGGAGGATGTAGACGTGTACATACGTATTCCCGTAATAGGCGGGGTGAACGACAGCGCGGAGAACGCGCGCGCGGCCGCGGAGTTTTTGAGCGGCGCAAGCAACGTGCGCGAGATAAAGCTGCTGGCCTACCACAACATGGCGGAGGACAAGGCGCTCAGCGTAAACCGCAGGCACGAGGTGTTCACGGCGCCGGACGAGGCAAAGCTTGTTGAGCTGGCGGCTTGCTTTGGCGGCAGGGCGGTGTGGTAAAGAGCTTGTAAAAAGGAGATGGAGAAAATGCCGGACAGTAGTTTGACTAAAAGGATAGACAGTTGGTTTGAAAAGGACTACCGCAAAACCTTTTTGGAGAGAATAGAACTTACGCTGGAGTGCGAGCGTATGTTTGAGGGCGATCCGTTTGCCGTGAGATACGGTAAAACGCTGGAGCACATTTTGAAGGGTATCAGCGTGTTTTTGCAGGAGGGCGAAGCCTTTGCGGGCAGCGTGAAGGAGTATATACCAACGCGGCAGCAATATGAAGATATAATGGCGCGCTACAAAAAATGGTGGGATATACCAACGGAGGAGCGGCACGAGAAGATATCGTTTTATTACTCGGAGGGCTGGCTGAAGTGCCGTCCGCCCTGGTTTTATTCCTTCGGTCATTTGGAGCTGGACTGGGAAAAGCTCATAAGCGTGGGCATTGGCGGCTACAAGGCGGAGGCGCTTGCCGAAAAGCAAAGGCGGACAGCGCGGCAAGAAATAGACTTTCTGGATGGCCTCATACTCTGCTATGACGCTTTTACGATGTATATAGAGCGTTACGCGCAAGAAGCGGAGCGCGCGGGTAGGGCGGATATGGCCGCCAGCCTGAAGCGCATAGCGGCGGGCAAAGCGCAAAGCTTTTACGATGCGCTGGCGCTCATATGGATAGTTACGCTGGTATGCCAAAAGGTGTGCGGCTGCGGTGTGCTCAATTTCGGGCGTATGGATAAATATCTGCTGTCCTACTACCGCGCGGATGTCGCGGCCGGAACGCTCACGGCGGAGCGGGCGGTGGCGCTCATGGAGGAGTTTTATTTCAAAAACAACGAAATAATGGCGCAGACGGATCACATGTCACAAGAGACGGAGCAGACGCAGTATACGCTGGAGGTGGCCTATGACGACCCGAACTATCTCATTATAGCGGGCAAAAACGCGGACGGCAGCGCGGGTGCAAACGAGCTTTCCTCGATCATGGTGCGCGCCACGCACAATCTCAGGTTGCGCAATCCCTTCATGGTGGTGCGCTGCTATGAGGGTATGGATAAAGCCTTCTTCAAGGAGGTGTGCGCCGCCATGAGAGACAACGCCACAATCGTGCTGTATAACGACGAAACGATGATACCCGCGCTGAGATCATACGGCGTGGAAGCGCCCGAGGTATACGATTACGGCTTTTTCGGCTGCAACGATCCGGATATCGGTGCATACGAAGGCGGGCTGCGGCAGGTGTGGGTGAACCTTGCAAAGCCGCTTGAGCTGGCGCTAAACAGGGGGGATTACCCCATGCAGCCAAGAGCGGACAGCGAACCGAGTGATTGCCAGTTTTCGCTGGAGGACAGGATGATAGGCCTTATGAGCGGCGCGTACTACGGCATAGACACGGGGGCGCTGGACGCGGCGAAGAGCATGGACGACGTTATAGAAATGTACCGCGCGCAGCTTGATTACCTTTTGAGCGAATACCGCAAGGGCTTTGAGAGAGATTTTGCGATAGAGAAAAAAGTGAGCCGCGGACGTATGCGCATAGAGGATTGCTTCCTTTCCGGCACGCTGGAAAACGCCACCACATGGACACTGGGCGGCACAAAGTACCACAAAATAGTGACGCAGGGCACGGGCATGGCCACGGTGGCTGACGCGCTCTACGCCATAGATAAGCTGGTGTTCCAAGAGAAAAAAATGAAGCTGAGCGAGCTTGCCGCGCTGCTGACAAGGGATTTCGAGGGGAACGAATTCCTCTCCGCGCAGCTAAAGAGGAAATACGAAAAATTTGGCAACGATATAGACGAGGTGGACAGCTACGCCGCCAGAGTGGTGGAAATATTCGCGGACGCGGTGAAAAAGCACAACGGCGAGGAATATCTATATCAAATGTACCCCACACTCTCTTCCGACAGGGACTTCACCACGATGGGGCTGTACGTGGGCGCCACGCCGGACGGCAGGCGGCAGCGCGAAAAGCTGAGCGAAAATCAATCGCCCACCGAGGGGGTGGATATTTCCGGACTTACGGCCATGCTCAATTCGGAGGCAAAGCTGCCCTTCCGCCTGATGACGGGCGGGCCGCTCAATATCCGCATACATCCCGGCTCCGTAAAGGGCGAGCAGGGGCTTGATGTTTTGGCCGCGCTGCTTTCAACGTACATGCAGAAGGGCGGTATGCAGGTGCAAATAAACGTGGTGGATGCGAATACGCTTCGCAGGGCGCAGCAAACTCCCGAGGCCTACAAAAATCTGTGCGTGCGTGTAACAGGCTACAGCGCGTTTTTCGTGGAGATGGGCAAAAAAGCGCAGGAAGAGCTTATTTCAAGAACGGAACAAATAATATAGGAGGAAGAAAAAATGGGATACGTGGAAACCTACAAGCAAATGTATGAAGCGGCGATAGAGGAGCACAGGCAGGTGTTTGAAAAGCTCAGTATGGACGAGCTAAAGCAGTTTGTGGACGCAATTGTGGCGGCGGACAAAATATTTGTTATGGGAGGCGGCAGGGAGGGTATCTCCTGCCGGGGTTTTGCCATGCGCTTGGCGCATTTGGGTAAAAAAGCGCATTGGATATGGGACGACACCGCCGTGGCAATGGGCGAGGGTGACCTGTTTATAGTTTCCGAGGGCGGCGGAGACGTGGGTATGTTCCGTTATGTGTTGGAGAGGGCGAAGCGGACGGGCGCGAAGATAGCCATGCTAACCGGCCTGCCCGAGGCGGATTCGGTGAAAAAATATGCGGATATAGTGCTCTTCATACACTCAACGGTGTATATGGGAGAGGCGGGAAAATTGCCCGGCGCGCTCAAGCAGCACGACGTTGTGCCCACGCTGCAGCCAATGGGCAACCAGTACGAGCAGCACCTTTACATGCTGCTGGATATAATCGCGATACTGGTGAAGGACGCTACGGGTCAAAGCTACGACGATATGGAAGCGCGGCACAGGAACATAGAGTAGAGGGGGAGCAATATATGAAAGCGCTGGTTAAATATGAACAGGGTGTGGGCAATGTGGAGCTAAGGGAGATACCCACGCCTGAAATAGGTGACGATGACCTGCTCATAGAAATAAAGGCGGCGGGTCTTTGTGCCTCCGATCTGGATTTTGTGGAGGGGCGGCAGGCGGATTCGCTCAACCCTCCCGTTGTGCTGGGGCATGAATTTGCGGGCGTGGTGGCCAAGGTGGGCAAAAACGTGCGAAAGTGGCGCGTGGGTGACCGCGTGGTTTCGGATAACACGGGAACAGTGTGCGGAGAGTGCTATGCCTGCACTATGGGCAATTACCTCGCCTGTCCGCAGAGGTTGGGGCTGGGCTACGGCATGGACGGCGGTTTCGCGAAGTATTGCAAAATACTGGGCGATACGCTTACCAAATTCCCCAATTCGCTCATGCGTATACCCGAGGGGATAAGCTTTGAGGGCGCGGCCATACTGGACCCCGCCTGCAACGCCTACCGCGCGGTGGTGCAGGAGGCGCAGATATTACCGGGCGATTATATCGCTATATTCGGCGCGGGTGCGCTGGGGCAGTTCGCCGTGCAATGCGCGCGCGTGGCGGGCGCTTCTAAAATAATAGTGATCGGCCTGGGCGCGGATGAGGAACGCTTTGGTATGGCGAAAGAACACGGCGCTACCGATATAGTGGTGGCGGACAGGGAGGACGCTATTGCGGCGGTCTTGCGTTTAACAAACGGCGAGGGAGTAGCCGCCGTAGTGGACTGCGCGGGCGCGAACGCCATCATAAAGCAGGCAATGGAAATGCTGCGCATGGGCGGCAGCATAGTTAAGGTGGGCTACGACACCCGGCCGGTGGACTTTTCGCTGGACAGAACGATTGAGCGCGCCGTAACGATAAAGGGTCACTTCGGCTATGACTGGATAGCCTGGAAAAACGTTATGAACCTGACGCTTGCGGGGAAATTTTCGCTGGAAAGCGTCATAACGCACAAAATGGCGCTGGACGAATATGAAAAGGCGCTCGGTATGCTTAAAAATCGCGAAGCGGTGAAAATTATACTCTATCCGTGACGTGAAAATAAAAAGTGGAGGTAAGCCCATTGTCTGGGCGTAAGGAGATATGTACTTAGAAGAATTGTTTGGGCTCAAGGGAAAAACGGCGGTAATAACGGGCGGCGGCGCGGGAATAGGCCAGGTGGTGGCGCGCGGGCTGGCCAAGGCGGGCGCGAAGGTGGCTATACTGGATTTGGCTGAAGCCACCGAAACAGTGGAGCTTATAGAGGGAGACGGCAACGAATGCTGGGCGTTTGCCGCGGATGTAACAAATGAAGAGCAGGTGGACAAGGCGCTGGCCGGTGTGCTGGAAAAAACGGGTTCGCTGGATATAGTTTTTAACAACGCGGGAATTTGCATACACAAGGGCACCATCGAAGCCAGCATAGCGGAGTGGCGCAAGGTGATAGATATAAATCTGACGGGCGAATATATAGTATCGCGCGCGGCCGCGAGAATAATGATAGAGCGGGGCATAAAGGGCAGCATTGTCAATATGGCCTCAATGTCCGGCAGCGTGGTCAATATACCGCAGTGGCAGGCCTCGTACAACGCCTCCAAGGCGGGCGTTATACACCTCACGCGCTCGCTGGCGGTGGAGTGGATGGATAATGGCATACGCGTAAACTGCATAAGCCCCGGCTATATTGCCACGCCCATATCGACAGATACGCCGCAGGAGCTTAAAGACGCGTGGATGCCGCTGATGCCCATGCACCGTATGGGTGATCCCGAAGAACTGGTGGGTGCGGTGATATACCTCGCTTCGGGCGCTTCCACATACACGACGGGCGCGGAAATAATAATAGACGGCGGATATGTCTGCATATAAAAAAACGGAGGAAAATTATAATGATTCAAGCATTGATGACAGAACCGGGAGTGATAGAGTTTAACGAGGTGGCGGAGCCTTCTGCTGGTGCGGGCGAAATAAAGGTGCGCATGAAGCGAATAGGCGTGTGCGGCTCGGATATACACGTAAACCACGGCAAGCATCCCTTTACAAGCTACCCGGTGGTGCAGGGGCACGAGGTCTCCGCCGAGGTGGTGGAGGTGGGCGCGGGCGTGGAAGGCTTTAAACCGGGCGACAGGGTTACAATACAGCCGCAGGTGGTTTGCGGCAAGTGCTATCCTTGCACGCACGGCATGTACAACGCCTGCGAATCGCTCAAGGTGATGGGTTTTCAGACCACGGGAATGGCGAGCGACTATTTTGTGACGGAGGCGGAAAAGGCGGTAAAATTGCCCGACGATATGAGCTGGGATCACGGCAGCATGATAGAACCGCTGGCCGTTGCCGTTCACGCGGTGAGGCGTTTTGGCGATGTTTCGAGCAAGAGCGTGCTGGTGCTGGGCGGAGGCACTATAGGCAATTTGGTCGCGCAGACGGCCAAGGCCATGGGCGCCGCCAAGGTGCTGCTTTCCGAGCTCAGCGAATACCGTTTGGCCGCCGCCCAAAAATGCGGCATAGCCACGGTGAATCCCGGCGAGGAAGAGCTTAAAGCCAAGATGGACGCGTTTTTCGGTTCGGACGGAGCGGATGTTATATTCGAATGCGTGGGCGTGAACGCCACGATGGATCAGGCCATAAACTACGCGCGCAAGGGCAGCGACATAATTGTGGTGGGAGTTTTCGGCGGCATGGCAAATATGAACGCCGCGCTCATACAGGATCACGAGCTGCGCCTGTCGGGCACGGCGATGTATCGCGTGGAGGATTACGTGAAGGCTATAGAGCTGGTGGGCGAGGGCCTGATAGAGTTCGACGCGCTTATAACCGATCACGTGCCATTCCGCGAGTACGTGCGCGCATATAAGCTCATAGATGAGCAGAAGGACAAGGCCATGAAGGTCATAATTGTTATGGATGAATGAGCCTTGGTATCTTCTGCTGAAATTTGAATGATACAAGCCATAAAAGGCCGGGTTGCGCTGTACCCGGCTTTTTTATGTTGCTTAGCTATGATTTCGAAGGTATAAGAGGAGCCCCATCGAGCAGGTAGAGGGCGTTTGTATTTAAATCAAGGCTCTATTATATTGAAGAAATAATCGAACTGCGTCAGGTATTCCAAGGCTTTTTTAAAGGCCGCCTCATCGCCTGTTATATCTATCTCCGCCCACTGCGGAGAATCCGGTGACAGGAGCGCCCAGATATTCCACGTATTTCTTGGCGCTGTCCACCGGCGTGAGCGGGTTCCGGTTTACCGGGTTGGCATCGTACCAGCCCATATATTTTTGATAAACGGCCTTGGAGTTGTGCGCCACCGTGCCGTAATATTGCCGTGTGTACCAGTTTTTCACTAGGGGAGCGGGCAGTTCTATCATGTTCGCTATCTCGTTTGAGGTATAGCCCTTGTTTATATACATGAGCGTTTGGCTGCTTATGTATTTGTAGGCCGCCTCCGTGTTTTGCATATATTCGTTTATGGTCTCTTTGCCCCAGTGCGGCCAGCTGTGCGATTGGAAAACAACCTCCGCGTCGCTGCCGTAGCGCGTCAGCGCCTCCATTGTATAGTTCGCCCAGGCGCTACCGTCTCGAACCTCCGCGCCGCGCAGCGTGCACAGGTTGTGCAGCGTGCCCGTGCAGTTTTCCGCCAGCCAGAGCGCTTTTTTATCGGCAAACCAGGTGTTCATTTCGGTGGGAGCTTCCGTGCCGTGCGTCATTTGAAACTCCATGTTCACGCTGTCTATATTTTGCGTCTCGCCTGTCTCTATTATTGTGTCGTTGGGCGAGATGTATAAGATGTTGCCGGTGGATTGCCCCATGCCGATGCCTATGGCCAGCGAGCCCGGCACGCCTTGATCCAGCAGTACGCAGTATTGATAGCCGGCGCGCCGCCATATGGCGTTGCCCGCGTAAACATTTTCGCTTACGGCGTGCTCATCGAAGCCCGCGGGCGCTATTATGGGTATGTCGGCCGCGTCCTCTTCGGATATAACGCCCTTTATGCTGCTGTATTTTTTTGCTATGGGGCATATGGAGGAAAGCCCGGTGCCCGTTTTTCAGGTCTTGGTAGACAAAAATTCTCCGCTGCCGCTCCGGTCGACAGCGTCGCAGAAATTGTCTATGGCGATCACAACCTCGTTGGCGCCTGACTTTATGTTTACGTTTATCCAGCGGCCGCGTTCTTTTTGACGAATACAGGATTCCACCGCGTTTTCTATTTCAAGGTCGTCACATATAATAATATCGATAACCACCGTTTCAACACTCATATACATTATTTTACCATATAATATAACACCCACCATTCACGTTCATGCCGTGTTAGTCAACTTTTAAACAGTTATTGTTGAATGAAATTGAAACTTGTTATATTCTGCTGTGAGCTTTTGCTTGGATAAAAAATTCATTCAAGCGAACTATTTAAAGAGTCCGCCAATTATTGTGGCAGGCTCTTTTCATTGTTGCATAAATATGCTATTATATTACAGGCAAAACGTTTATAATATGCTTTTAAGCGTATCAAATATCAGGCGCACATTTTACTGACATCAAGGTAGGGCATAATGAATGAAAAGAACTAAGAAAATCAAATCGGTGGCGTCAAAAACTTCTGCGATGGCGTTAGCACTTATAATGATGGGCATGGCGACCGTAGGGCTGCTGGGCTTTTTTATGAATCGAAGCGATATACTAAAGATGAAATCAGAGCAGGCGCTTTCAATCGCTCAATCGGTAGAGCCGCTTGTGGATGCCCAAGAGATGAGCGCGGCTATGAGTTCGCTCCAAGCCAACGCCTATACGGAAAAATTGGGTGTTTATTTGGACAGCATAAAGCTGAATACAGGCGCTGCCTACATTTATATTTTGGATAAGGACGCAAACGGAGACTGGCGGTATTTCGCGGAGGGGCAGCTTCCGGATGAGCCGGACAGCAATGTGGGCACACTCGGAGATGTGGAAGGTGAGGGCGTGTTTGACGCAATGGCTGACGAGACCTATAGCACGGGTGAAAACACCGTTACGGATATATACAATTCGGATGGTTACGGCTATCTTGTGTCGGGCTATGTGCCCGTAAAGAACGGCTCCGGGCAAACGATAGGCGTGATAGGCGCGGATATACACGCGGACGAGGTGAACCAGGCTTCCGCTATCTTTGGGTTGTTGATGTGCGTGATAGTGGCGGCGTTTTGCGTGGTATGCGCCATTATTTTCCGCCGTTATGTGAATAAAAACGTGGGTGTGCCCGTAGAACAGCTGGCACTGGCTTCCACCAAGATAGCCAAGGGCGATATGGACGTGGAGGTGAAATACACCTCGGACGATGAGATAGGTACGCTTTCAAGATCATTTCAATCTATGGTGGAAAGCACAAGAAATCAGGTTCGCCTGCTGGAAAACATTGCGGATGGCGACCTCACCGTAATGCCGAAGGCCAGAAGCAAGCAGGATTCAATGAGCATGGCTATGCAAAAAACGGTGTTGAACCTGCGCAAAATAGTGGGTCAGATAAGCATCGGAACGCGCGAGGTAATGTCCGGTTCACAGCAGGTGGCGGGGGGCGCTACCACACTGGCGCAGGGCTCAATAGAGCAAACCTCGGCCGTGAACGAACTTTCACGCTTTATTGGCGACGTGGCGGATAAAACGAAGCAAAATACCGAAAAGGCGGAGTCTGCCGCCGGGCTCACACTGAATATAAGGCAGAGCGCGGAAAACGGCTCGCGTCAGATGGAAGAGCTGCTGCGCGCCGTGGAGGATATAAACGAAGCCAGCGCTTCCATAAACAAAATAATGAAGGTGATAGACGATATATCCTTCCAAACGAATATATTGGCGCTCAACGCGGCTGTGGAGGCTGCGCGCGCGGGCGAGAACGGCAAGGGCTTTTCCATAGTGGCGGACGAGGTGCGAAACCTCGCGGCAAAGAGCGCTCAGGCGGCCAAGGAATCCAGCGCGCTCATAAGCAATTCCATAAGCAAGGCGGAGGAGGGCGCGCGAATAGCCCGTGTCACATCGGAATCGCTTGCTGATATAGTGCGCGGAATAAACGAGAGCGCGGACATCATCCACGAGATCGCCAGCTCCTCGGTTGCGCAAAACACGGAGATAGACCAAATAAACGCGGGCATAGAAAACGTGAATCAGGTGGTGCGGCTAAATTCGGATACGGCGCAGCAGAGCGCGGCGGCCAGCCAGCAGATGAGCGGGCAGGCGCAAATGCTGAACGAGCTGGTTTCCGCTTTCAGAGTGAAGGACGCGGAGTAAGCGAAAGCTTCGTAGTATGCAAAAACCGGCGAACCGCAGTCCGCCGGTTTTTTTGTGCGTATCATTCTGTTTGCGCTATCTCACCAAATCTGCAGCAGGTGCTGCATGGCGAGGCTTACAACGGCTATGCCCACCCAGCAAACCAGACCCATGAGTATGGGCTTGCCGCCCGTTTTCACCAGCTTTACTATGTTTGTGTTTAGGCCGATCGCCGCCATCGCCATTATTATGAAAAACTTACTGAGATCCTTGAGCGGCGCCGTCACCTCGGGCGGCAGGCTGAAAACGGTGGTAACCACTGAGGCCAGCACGAAGAACAGCACGAAGAAGGGAAATATTTTTTTGAAGCTGACCTTCACCCCTGCCGACTGCTCCAGCTTTTTTTCGTTGCGTGTGCGCAAAAAGGCCAGTGTCAGCGTTATGGGTATTATGGCCAGCGTGCGCGTGAGCTTGACTATTGTGGCCGTATCCAGAGTGTTGCTGCCGTGCATGCCGTCCCAGGCAGCCGCAGCCGCCGTTACGGAGGAGGTATCGTTTATGGCCGTTCCCGCGAACAGGCCGAAGCCCTCGTTGGAAAGCCCCAGCGCGCCGCCCAGCGTGGGAAATATTAGCGCCGCCACCACGTTGAAAAGAAATATAACGGATATGGACTGCGCTATCTCCTCGTCGTTTGCGCCTATTACCGGCGCTGTGGCGGCTATTGCCGAACCGCCGCAGATGGAGGAGCCCACGCCAATAAGCGTGGATATGCGCGAGGGCATTTTCATTGCGCGATACATTATGTAGGAGAGTATCAGCGAGGTGCCTATGGTGGAAACGATTATGGGAAGCGACTGACTGCCCGTGGCCAGTATGCTGGAAAGATTCATGCCAAAGCCCAGCAGCACCACCGCCCATTGCAGTATTTTTTTGGACGTGAATGTGATGCCGGGAACGAAGGCGTCCCTGCGCTTGATTATGAGAGCCAGCACCATGCCTATCAGTATTGCGAATACCGGCCCGCCCACCACGGGCGCGGCAACGCCTAGAAAATAAGCGGGCACGGCTATTGCCAGACAAAGCGCAATGCCCTTCCAGTGTGTTTTTACATAGTTCATTATACCTCTACACCCCTTTTTTGATACGGTTTTCTTCTTATGTGTTGATTATATCACAGCATAGATATAATATATAATTATAAATATTTATATATCGATAAGTAAAAATTATGGATTGCTGGAGGGTGCCATGCTGGATTTCAGGATGCAGACATTTTTGATGGTGTGCAAGCACATGAACTATACGCGCGCGGCGGCGGAGCTGAACGTAACGCAGCCCACGGTTTCGCAGCATATACGCTCGCTGGAGGAATATTACGGGGTGAGGCTTTTCAGCCAGAGCGGCAAGCGCATGCGCATAACGGAGGCGGGCGGCCTGCTCAAGAGCGCGGCCACCTCCATGCAGCACGACGAGCTGTACCTGCGGCAAAAGCTGTGCGCGCTGCCCGGAAAAAATACGCTAGTTTTCGGTGTGACGCTTACGGTGGGCGAGTATATTTTACCCGACGCGGTGGCGGGCTACCTACTGCGCCGCCCGGAGGCCGAAATGAAAATGGTGGTTTCAAACACAAAGGAGCTGCTGCGGCGGCTTGATAGCGGGGAGATAGATTTTGCGCTGGTGGAGGGCTATTTCGCCAAAAACGAATACGATCACATGGTGTACGCCACGGAACCCTATGTTGCCGTGTGCGCATCCGAACATGCGTTCAAAAAAGAGCCGCGTGTGGTGGAAGAGCTGCTCTGTGAGCGGCTTTTGGTGCGTGAGGAGGGTTCGGGCACGCGGGAGGTGCTGGAAAGATATCTGGAGGAGAAAAATTTGATGGTATCGGATTTCTCGCGCATAGTGGAGATAAGCGATCTGTGCGCCATAAAAAAGCTTGCGGCGGCAAACTGCGGCATCACATTTTTGTATGAGGCGGCGGTGCGCGAAGAGCTTGCGGCGGGCAGCCTCAAAAAAATACCACTTGAAAACTTTGATCTGAGCCATGACATAACGTTCATTTTTCGCAGAAATAGCATATTTGCGGAGGAATACCGCGCTCTTTTTGATGAGCTGCGCCAAGAGGCAGATTAGAAGATACACGAAGTGCCATTGATATGAATCTGGGTCGACTCTATGGCGAAGGCAGTAATATATCGTTGCGGGAAGGGAGATGGAGAGTATAGGGCGGCTATAAGGCAGTGTCGGCCGGTCTTAGATAGAAATTCTCCCCATTGCATCGGGCATACCCCGCTGCTTGCGGCAGAGTCGTTTACTTTCCTTCACGATGTCCCCAAATGAAGTAGGGCGCGTCATCACCCGTGTTGAAAAGCAGGTCTATTATGGAGACGTTGTGGTCAAAATTGCCATAGAGCTGCGGATATTCGGGGTAATCCGAATAGTCTTTGAATATGACCTTTATTCCCTCAAGCTCAAATTCGTCCACGTCTATATAGTCTTGAGCAGAGGGGCCGGAAACGTATATATCCGTACCCACGGATTTAAGCAGGCTCAAAAGCTTTGCCTGCTTAACGCCCTCCGAAAAGAAATTTTCGCTGTCATCAAGCACCGTCGTTATGCCCAAAAATTCCTGCGCTATGTGCGTTATCAGAAAACGGTTCAGCTCGTGCAGGTATTGCCATTTTCGCTCCATGTAGACGTGCTCAAAAAAGTCTATATACTTTTTGAAGTGGGGCGCGCCGCTATAGTTTCGCTTTATCGCGCCAAAGTGCGCGGTCTGCCAGTCTATCTGATCGTTGAAATATACGTCCTTTATAGACTTGTTGAAATTGTAGCCGCAGGGCAGCGTAAGCCATTTTGTGCCGTGGGGCGTTACTATTTTGTTGCGGTTGCGCCAGTCATTTTTGGTATATTGCACCTCGTCATACAATAAAAAAACATCGACATCGTGCATAATGTCGAAATAACCCTTCCACGGAATATAATTTGATTGTAATACGGCAATACTTCTCATAAAAACCCCTGGTCGCCTTGCTGCTATTCAATATCATTTTAGATGAATTTACAAAAAAAAGCAAGCTAATATAGCGCGCGATCAGCCGCTGTGAAGCGGTTTTTCGTTTACGAAAGCGCAGCTTTATGCTATTATTACAGAGTGGCGCTGTGCGCGGTACAGAGGGGATAACAGGGGCGTTTTTATGGAAAAAACCGGACGTTTTGGAAGGGTGAAAAACTATATACCCGAATTTGTGCTGATAGGAGGGCTTTTGGCCTGGTATTTGATCTGGGCAAGTTCTATAGCCTTTTGCAACGCGCCGGATGAATGGATGAAGTGGCAGCTTATTGACTACGTATTCAAAACGGGCATATATCCGCCCGGCTACGAGCCCTCGCTGATAGACCCCGTATACGGCAATACCTACGCCTTTGAACCCGCAATATCCTATTTGCTGGGCGCGGGTCTGGTGAAGATCACGAGCTTTTTCACGCAGGATCAGGCGGCCTATATAATGGCGGCGCGGCTTGTGAGCGCGCTTTTTTCCTGCGGCACCATATTTTTGCTGTTCAGGATAGGGAAGCGGCTCTTCCCCAAGCCCATAGCGTGGCTGCTGGTCTTGGCGGTGGCGCTGCTGCCGCAGTATACGTTTATGTCCGCATATATAAACAACGACATGTTCGGCATATTCTGCGGCGCGCTCATAATATATTTTTGGATACGCGGGCTTTCCTCCGGCTGGGCAACGAAGGATGTGATCGGCCTAGCCGTTGGCTTTGGGCTTTGCCTTATATCATACTATTTTGCCTACCCCTATCTGCTGATGTCCATAATGCTCTTTGCGGCGTCGGTCATATATTTCACCCGAAAAAAGCGCTTTGAAATAACGGGAAGCGGAATAGCGAAGAAGCTTATCATAATGATAGTAATAGTTTTTGCCATTGCAGGCTGGTATTTCATACGAAACGCGGTGCTGTACGATGGCGATATATTCGCGATGGATTCCTCCAGCGCGCTGGCCGAGCTGCACGCCGCACCCGCGATGCGGCCCTCCGTGCGTACCACGCCGCAAAACATGGGGGTTTCACCGCTCGATATGGTTTTCGGTATGCACTGGGCGGACACCACGCTGCAAAGTTTCTTCGCCGTTTTTGGAAATATGAGCGTTGCCGCGGCGAAGTGGCTCTTTGTACTGTTCCTCATAATAGCAGGCGCGGGAGCGGTATTTTCGCTGAATTTCAAGCGTATGGCGGCGGCAAAGCCGGAGAGCAAGCTACTTATGGCGGCGTTGATATTGTCGGCTGTGGGCGTGGTATCCATAAGCCTATACTATTCCTACACGGCGGATTTTCAGCCGCAGGGCAGATACCTGATGCAGGCGGCGATACCATTTGCGGTGGTTTTTTGCATGGGTTGGCAAAACATAGGTACGCTGCTTCGAAAAAAGGTGAAATTTGAGATTTCCTACGTTGTGATGGCGGCTATAGTTTTCATGAACGTATACTGCTTTTTTGCCTACATACAGCCCGGTCTGCAAACGCTGGCCTTTGCGTGATACCGCAAAATTTTTATACGCGCTATGTTTGACTTTAGCGCTTATCTATGCTATTATTTCCTAGTCACATTTATGCCGAAGTGGTGGAACTGGCAGACGCGCTGGACTCAAAATCCTGTGGTAGCAATACCGTGTGGGTTCGATTCCCACCTTCGGCACCACCAGCTTGAAGCTGGACACAAGTCGCGTATCAACAGTGGTGCGCGATTTTTCTTATGTGCGTGCGTTTTTCCGTATAAAGGCTACAAAGCTTGAATGTTAATATGCGTTGCTTGTGGCAACGGGCGGGTTCTCATACAATGGCGATAGCGGCTGAAAAAAAGGAGGCTATCCATAATGCTAAACGAAAACATTAAAGCAATAAGAAAATCAAAGGGGCTTTCGCAAGAAGAACTTGCTGTCAAGCTGAACGTTGTGCGACAAACGATCTCTAAATGGGAGCAAGGGCTGTCGGTTCCGGATTCTGAAATGTTGATCTCCATATCGGAGGTACTTGAAACACCCGTAAGCGCTTTGCTTGGAGAAACCGTTGTTGAGGCGAAAGTTGATGACTTAAAAGCGATCTCCGAAAAACTGGAGATCATAAACCTACAGCTTGCGCAAAGGAAAAACACAAGACGAAAAACACTTCATTGGCTGTTTATATCATTGTGCGCGTTCATAGTGATAATTTCTGCGGTGCTGATAGCATTAAACAGTCCTTACATAGGATGGGATTATAGCGACCCTGAGACGAGCGTTGTCGGAGTAGCTTTTCACGCATTTGAATGGCTGTTTTTCAGATTGGCGCCGATCATACTTATAGGCGCAATCGTTGGGATATTCTTAACTCGGAAGAAAGCGTGAAGCTGCTCTGACTTTGAGGCACGGCTCACGTTTGAATAGCGGTCTTTTTTGAAAAAAGACAGCCCCTTCAAATTGAGAGCAAATGCGTAACCCGAAATATAGCGGATATACCGCGCTTTTTTATGCATCGCCACATTGTTTTAGAAATATTACCAATAAAGTGGTTGACAAACAATCCAAATAGTTGTATCTTAAATAGCAAGAAATGTATACGTGTACAGCAAACGTATACATAACAAAGTGAAAAATATAAAAGTACAATACTCAGAAACATAAAAATAAAATACACAATAAAATTATTTTTGATATAATGGAAATGTATACGTGTACAGCGTATGTGAGCAGTTGTTTGAGATGCTCAAAGAATAGCGAAAACCGAAAAATAGCTTTAGACAGGCAATGTATACGTGTACAATAAAGATCGCGACAAATAAAAATCATAGCTGGACAGCCGCGATCAGAAACAGAAAAGGATAGGGAATTTGTTTTTGTACAGCCTATGTATACGTGTACATTGGCTGGGAAATACAAAATCGGGCATAAAAAATGAATCAGCGTGACATCGCAAAACTGGCGGGCGTGTCCTCGGCCACTATATCAAGGGTAATAAACAACAGCTCAAGCATAGCTCCGGAAACTATGGAGCGCGTGCAGCAGATAATAAAAAAACACGGCTACGTGCCAAACGTGGTGGCGAGGAATCTGAAAACATCATCCACAAAGACTATAGGCTATCTGGTGCCGGATATAAAGAACCCTTTTTTTACATCCATGCTGGCCGGTTTCGAGGAAATGTGCTACGCGAAGGGCTATGATATAATCTTCGCTAATACCAACGAGAACGTTGAAAAGGAAAAAAAGGTGATGAACAAGCTCATGGGCTTTCGCGTGGACGGTCTTCTGGCCGTGTTCGTGGATGCCGACAACCGCGAGGTGGAGCAGTTCAGCAACATGAATATACCGCTCGTATATATAGACCGAAAGCCCATACGAAGCAAGACCCTGCTGCACGACTGCATATTGATAGACAATTACGGCGGTATGCGGCAGATAGTGGAGCACCTGGTGGGGCTGGGGCATAAGGATATCGCCATACTATACGGCACGCAGGGCATAACGCCCGGCAACGAGCGCTTGGACGGATTCTACATGGCGATGGACGAATTCAAAATACCGGTGCAGCCACAGTTCGTTGTGCCGGGCTACTTCAGCGAAGAGGGTTGCCGCAAGGCGGTGGCGCAGATAATGGACCTAAAGCATCGCCCGACCGCTATAATTACACCAAACAACCTGTCCACAATGGGCGCGTACACCGCGCTGGTGGAAAAGGGACTTAAAATAGGCGAGGACATCTCACTTGTGGGGTTCGACGATTTTCCGTTTGCTTCCCATCTGGACCCGCCGATAACCGTTTTGAAGAGGCCCACAACTGAGGTGGGCAGGATAGCGGCAGAAATGCTGCTGGAGCGTATAGAGGGCAGTGAAGCGAACGCTCCGGTGAGAGAGAGAAGGCTGCCGACGGAGCTGTGTGTGCGCATGTCCTGTGCCGCGCTGAAATAATTTAAACCTAAAGACATAATATTTTTGAAAAAGTGCGGCGGAAGGCTACGGTGTATTTTTGTACGCAAAAAATGAGACAATATATAGCTTTATGCAAAGGAGAGTGGAAAAAATGGCAAGAGTAACAAGAACTACGCGTGGATGGGGCTCGCCCTCAAGGTACTATCAGGGGCCGGGCGAATTTAAAAACCTCTGCGAGTACACGCAAAAATTCGGTAAGAGGGTGTTCGCGATAATAGATCCCTTCTTCTTCGACAGGCTGGACGCCCAATTGAAGGAGGATTACGCCAAAACTGACAGCGAGATAAAAACGGCGGCCTATAGCACGGAGGTAACGGTGGAGCGCATAGACGCCATAGCCGAGAGCGTAAAGGATTTTGCGCCCGAGGTGGTGATTGGCATTGGCGGGGGCAAGACAATAGACACCTCCAAGGCCGTTGCGGATAAATTCAAGGCCGCTACCGTGATAGTGCCCACGGCGGCCTCCACGGACGCGCCGACCATAGCGCTTTCCGTTATATACACGGAGAGCGGAGAGCACGTTGGCGCGCGGCACTATGCCAAAAATCCTGATGTAGTGCTGGTGGACAGCCAGATAATAGCGGACGCGCCCGAGCGTTTTATAGTTGCGGGCATGGGCGACGCGCTCTCCACCGTTTTTGAGGCGCGGGCGAACGTTGCTTCGGACAGCACAAATTATGTGGACGCTGCAAACGGCGGCTTCCGCAGAACAAAGATGGGCACGGCGGTTGCGGAGCAGTGCTATAAAACGCTCATAGAAAACGGCGAAAGCGCGCTTCAGGCGGCAAAGGCGCACGTTGTTACGGAGGCGTTTGAAGATATCATAGAGGTGAACGTGCTTATGAGCGGCGTGGGTGTGGAAAACAACGGCTGCTCGGGCGCGCACTCCATCTGCGAGGGAATATCCGCGCTGCCCGAGGACGCAAAGACCATGCACGGCGAAAAAGTGGCCTTTGGCACACTATGCCAGCTGGTGGCCGAAAATGCTTCGGAGGAGCTTTTTTACGAGGTGCTGGATTTCTGCGCGGCCGTGGGTCTGCCCATAACGCTGGACGATCTTTTCATAACGAACACGCCCGAAAACATCAGGGCGATAGCGGAGTGCTCCATGCATTCATACTGGGATACGGAACCGTTCCTGGTAACGGCGGACACTGTGGCGGCAGCCATAAGCGCGGCGGACGGACTGGGCAGAAAATACCGCGAACAATACGACTTGGAGCCGGCGTATACACGCAGGTAAAACTTTGAGGAGGAGATCAAAAAATGCAAGATAGCATGAAAACATTGGTTGTGGACGGAGACGGAAAGCTGAGCGTGCAGGAGTGCCCCACGCCCCAATACGGCGATTGCCAGGCGCTTGTAAAAACGGTGAGCTGCGGCGTGTGCAACGGTACGGACGGTAAGCTCATACACCGCAATTTCAAGGGCTTCACGCCCGATATGTACCCGGTGATGCTGGGCCATGAGGCCGTGGGTCGCGTTATTGAGGTGGGCAGCAAGGTAACTTCCTTCAAGGTGGGAGATCACGTATTGCTGCCGTTTGCGGGGCCTTTGGGCGGTTTCACTTGCGGCTGGGGCTCCTACTCCGAATATGGCGTGGTGGAGGATCCGCAGGCCTATATAAACAGCGGCCTTGCCGCAGATTCGCCGGATATACCCGAGTGCGCATTCGGTCAAACGGTGCTCGATCCGTCCGTTGATCCCGTTAAGGGCGCTATGGTCATAACGCTGCGCGAGGTGCTAAGCTCCATAAAACGCTTTGGTATAAAGGAAAAGCAGGGCGTGGTAGTGTTTGGCTGCGGCCCGGTGGGGCTCACCTTCATAAAATTCATGAGCCTCCTGGGTGTTGCGCCCATAATCGCCATAGATACCATAGACGAAAAGGTGGCGGACGCAAAGGGCAAGGGCGCGCACTACGGCTTCAACGCCAAAGACAGCGGCCTGCTGGATAAAATAAAGGAAATAATGCCGGGCGGCGCGGATTACGTGCTGGACGCGGTGGGCGTGCTGGACATAATAAATCAGGCCATGCACATAATAAAGGACGCGGGCAAGATATGCTGCTATGGCATAGCGGCCGAGACCAGCTTCAATGTGGACTGGGGCGCGGCGCCATACAACTGGACGCTGCAATTCCAGCAGTTCCCCTCCAAAAAGGAGGAGGGCGAGGCAAACGCACAGGTGATGGAGTGGCTGAAAAGCGGCGCTATAAGCCTGGACGATTATATTTCCGACATAGTGGATTTCGAAAACATATTGGATGCTTTTGAAAAGCTGGAACGCAAAGAAATAGCCAAGAAGTGCATAATTCGTTACGAATGATATATTTCCAAAAAAACAAGGAGGAAAGAAAATGAAGAAAGTAGTATCCATTTTAGTAGTGCTGCTCATGGTAGTAGTAGCGTTTGCAGGTTGCTCACAGGTTCCCGCAGTAGAGTCTGCGGTGGCAGCGGTAGAGTCGGCAGCGGCTCCGGCGGTAGCGGCGGCAGAGTCGGCAGCGGCTCCGGTGGTAGCAGCGGCAGAGTCTGCGGTGGCAGCGGCAGAATCGGCGGCGGCGCCCGCTGAAGCTCCAGCAGAATCGGCGGCAGCTCCGGCGGCGGGCGGCTCAGACTATGCCACGTTCACTATCGATCCCGCGCAGATACCGCAGGAAAAGCTGGACACCACAGTATACCTCGCGGCCTCCATACGCGGCCTGGACAATCCCTATATCGTTACGATAATTGACGGCATGAACATGTTTGCGGACTACCTCAAGAGCATAGGCCAGAAGGTGGAAGTGCAGACGCTGGATTCCGGCGGCTCCAACGACAAGGAAGTGGACAATATGCGCCAGTTCGCGGCTAAAGCGGGCGGCAACGCGCTTGCTTATTCCGACCCGAATGAGTCTGCCATAGCTCCCGCGCTGGTTGAGGCGATGGCTGAGTCCGGCGGCTACATAGGTACGGCATGGAACAAGCCCGACGACGTTGGCCCGGCCGATTACGACCCCAACTGGGTGATCCACACCTCTCCCGACAACGTAAAGAATTCTGAGATGATCTCCAAGGAAATGTTTGAAGCTATGGGTGGCAAGGGCAAGATATTCGTTGTTGAAGGCATGCTTGGAAACACGGCCGCCACAACAAGGGCGGAAGGCCTAGACAATATGCTCAAGGAATATCCTGAAATAGAGGTTGTAGCGCGCGACACAGGCAACTGGGACGCAAAGCAGGCGCTGAACCTGGTTGAAACATGGCTGAACCAGTACCCCGATGTGGGCGGAATATGGTGCGCTAACGACAATATGGCCGTTGCGGCTATACAGGCGCTTGACAAAGCCGGCCTCAAGGGCAAGGTTCAGGTTGTGGGTATAGACGCCACAAACGATATGCTGGCAGCCATACAGGACGGTTCCGCTACGGCCACGGTTTCCTCAAACGGTTACCTGCAGGGCGGTTACACCCTAGCTATATGCTACGCCGCGTGGGCTGGCCTAATAGACCCCGCGCAGCTTCCCGCTGAATACCGCGAGTTTGCTACACCCGCTATAACTATAACAAAGGACAATGTTGACGATTACGTAGCAAAATATGTAGACAACAAGCCTGAGCTGAACTTTGCGGAGATATTCTCCTGCAAGGCCGACTAAAAAAGGCATAGAGAGACGGCGTCCGGGGGGCAGCAGTGCTCCCCGGATGATATTGGGAGTATATGAATATCAGCCACTACCGGGTCGGCAGGGTGCCGGCTAAAAAGCTGAAAAGGAGTGGAGCACAGAGATGACACAAAACAACAAGATGGACACAACGATCGCGCAGGAATTCGACGCGAAAATAAAGTCCGAAAACCAACGTGCGAAAATTATGCGCATAGCGCCTATTCTGGTGCTTATAGCGTTGATCATATTTTTCTCGGCGGCCTGCGGAGGAGCCTTCGCCTCGCCGGAAAACGTTATAGCTATACTGAATCAAATGGCCATACCGCTATTGATAGCAATTGGCCTCACATACGTAATATTGCTGGGAAGTATAGACCTTTCCATAGACGGAACGGTGGGAATGGCGGCGGCTTTTATGTCGCTGCTGGTCATGAACACCAAAAACGGCAACAACTTCGGCTTTTTAGGAATACTTATAGCTGTGGGCGTGTGCGTGCTTATGGGTTTTTTCATAGGCGTGATACACGTTAAGGCAAAGATACCCTCCTTTATGGTATCGTTCAGCTTCATGTATATCACGATGGGTCTCGCAATGCTTTCCTACGGCGGCATACCCGCCACAATAAGCGACCCCGTGCTGGTGGAGATACCAAAGACGGCGTTTTTGGGTATACCCGTTATAACATGGGTGTCCCTCGCTATGCTGGCGGTTGCCTACATATTGCAGGAATACACCGCCTTCGGCCGTCACGTATACGCTGTGGGCACGGCGGAAAACATACCGCGTATGGCGGGCGTTAACGTAAATAAAGTAAAGATACTGGTGTTCGTCTTTGCGGCGCTCTGCTATGGCATAGCGGGCGTGCTGGGCGGCATACGCCTCGGGCAGGGGCAGATCCAGGTGGGCACGAATACCATGTTCCCCGCGCAGGCGGCCGTTGTTGTGGGCGGCACGGCGCTGTGCGGCGGCAAGGGCGGCGTGCTAAATACGCTGGTCGGCGTAATTATAATGACGGTGCTTGAGAACGGTTTGGTTATACTGGGCGTGAACCCCTACATAAAGCAGGGCATACAGGGTCTCATTATAATAATAGCCGTGGCGCTCACCGTTTCACGCTCAAATAAAGAAATTTGCAAGTAAAGGAGGCTCAGGATATGGAAAAGAAATTATTGTTCAGCGCAAAGAATATAACGAAATCGTTCGCGGGAACGCAGGCGCTCAAGGGCGTTGATCTGGATGTGCACGAAGGCGAAGTAGTGGGCCTCATAGGCGAGAACGGCGCGGGTAAATCCACCTTTCTGAAGATAATAATAGGCGTGCAGCCGCAGACCAGCGGAGAGATGAGCATACAGGGCAAGCCCTTCATGCCCAAAACGCCCAAGGAGGCCAACGCGGCGGGAATAGGCATGGTGTTTCAGGAGCAATCGCTCATAGTTACGCTTTCGGTTGGCCAAAATATATTCTTCGGGCGCGAAAAGCTGTTCCAAAAGGGCGGCATTGTGAACTGGCGCAAGATGTACGCGCAGGCGGCCGATGCTTTGAAGGCCATAGGAAGCGAGAAGATAAACCCGCGCAAAAAGGTGATAGATCTGAACTTCGCCACCCGCCAAATGGTGGAGATAGCCAAGGTGGTAAACGTTATACAGTCGTCCGGGGCGGAGCGCTGCCTCATACTGCTGGACGAGCCAACCTCCGTTTTGAACGAGGAGGAGGTAAAGCAGCTTTTCGAGCAGGTGCGCAGGCTGACCGCGCAGGGGCACGGCGTTATATTCGTTTCGCACCGCCTAGACGAGGTGCTGGAGATATCCGACCGAGTGTACGTTTATAAGGACGGCGAAAACGCGGGCAATATGGATATAGCGGACGCGGATGAAAGTAAACTCTATGAAATGATGGTGGGTCGCTCCACCACGACTGAATATTACAAGCTGGAGCAGCAGCGCGAGCCGCTGGATGAAGAGGTGCTCTCCGTTGAGAATCTCTCGCTCAAGGGTGTTTTCAAAAACGTCAGCTTCGATCTTAAAAAGGGCGAGATACTTGGCTTTTGCGGCGTGGTTGGCTCCGGTAAGGAGGATATTTGCTCTGTGCTGTGCGGTGACGATCGGCCGGACGGCGGGAAATATATATTCAAGGGCAAGGAGGTCAACTTCAAAGATCCCAGCCAGGCGCTCAAGGCGGGCATACTGATGATACCCAAGGAGCGGCTGGTGGAAGGCATAGTGGATATGCTTTCCGTTGCCGAAAACATAGCGCTCTCCAATGAGGAGCTATTGAAACGCGGATTGCTCTTGTCCCAAAAGGCGCTTACGGATCAGGCGCATGAATGGGTGAAAAAACTGCGCATAAAGACGACCGGCATAGACGAGCTTTTGATGCAGCTTTCGGGCGGCAACCAGCAAAAGGTGGTGTTCGCGCGCGCCGTTGCAAGCGAGTGTGACGTGCTGATACTAAACCACCCCACGCGCGGTGTGGACGTGGGCGCCAAGGAGGAGATATACGCCTTCATACGCGAAATAGTGTCTCACGATAAATCCGTTATACTGCTGGGAGATACGCTGGATGAATGCATAGGCATGAGCAACCGCGTACTCATAATGAAGGACGGGCTCATAACGGGCGAATTCAGCGCGGCCACGGACGGCAAACCCACTCAGGTTGACATAGTCAGCCTGATGATGTAAAGGAGGCGGGAATATGAAAAACGCTGCTTCGACAACTCTGGAACAAAACGGTAAAAAAAGCTTTAAAAGCATAATAATGAAATATTTTGGGCTTTCCTCGCTCATAATATTGGTGATAGCCTTCACAATAATGGACAACAGCTTCGTGAACCCGTCAAACCTCAAAAACCTGCTGAGCGACAGCGCGCCGCTTATGATAATGGCGGGCGGCATGACATTCGTGCTGCTGCTCGGTTCGGTAGACCTTTCGGTGGGCGCGGTGTGTTCCGTTGCGAACGTGCTGGTGGTGCGGCTCATGATAGAGTTTTCAGCCTCTATGAACCAGTCGCCCATGGCGATAGTGCTGGCATACATACTGGCGGCCTTGTTCGGCATATTGGCGGGCATAATACTCGGCTTTGTGCATGTGAAATTGAAGGTGCCCTCCTTCATAGCCTCGCTGGGTTTCATGTCCGTATGGCGTTCGGTGGCGCTTCTGGTAAGCGAAGCGCCCGTATCTATGCCCAAGGTGCTCTGGCCCAGCATAGAGTGGGCGAAGGTGACTTTCTTTGAAGTGTTGGGGCTGCCGCTGGTGCTGGCGATAGTGGTAATCGTATTGTTTCACGTAGTGCAGACGCGCACGCCCTTTGGCAAGTATATAATGGCGGTGGGCGGAAACGAACGCACGGCGCGCATGGCGGGCATACCCGTGGACAGAACAAAGATGCTGGCCTTCGTGGCGGCGGGTCTTTGCGCCGCGCTGGGCGGAATATTTTTGGCGGCAAAGCTAAAGAGCTCCGCGCCCACGGTGGGCAACGATTTCACGCTGCTTGTAATCGCCTCGGTGGTGCTGGGCGGAACGGCTCTAACGGGTGGCCGCGGCAAGGTGCTGGGCACCGTAATAGGTGTGTTCGTAACGTCCATAATACGCAACGGCATGAACATAGTGGGCGTGGATGTTTTCTGGCAGAACATAGTTTTCGGGCTGGTAATACTGGGCGCGGTGGCGCTCACCATAGACAGGAACCAGCGTAACATAATAGTTAAGTAGATAATTGGGGGTAATATGGCAAAATATATATTGGCGCACGACCTTGGCACCTCCGGAAATAAAGCAACGCTTTTTTCGGAGACCGGACAGTTGGTCGGGAGCTGTGTTTACGTGTACGAAACGGACTATTTCGACGCCATACGCGCAGAGCAGGACGCGGAGGACTGGTGGCGCGCGGTGTGCGAATCCAGCAGACAGCTCATAACGCAGAGCGGCATAGACAATAAAGATATAGCCGCAATAAGTTTTTCAGGACAAATGATGGGCTGTCTTTGCGTGGACAGGGCTGGCGATCCGCTCAGGAAGGCCATAATATGGGCAGATCAGCGTTCGCAAAAGCAGGCGGCGCAAATAAATGAAATAATTCCGCTAAAGGAGTTTTACCGCATAACCGGCCATAGGAACGCGGCTTCCTACGGTCTGCAAAAATTCATGTGGATACGTGACAACGAGCCGGACGTGTACGAGAACACATACAAAACGCTCAACGCAAAGGATTTTCTGGTGCACAGGCTGACGGGCAAGTTTTACACCGAGCCTTCCGACGCGACCAGCATGACCTGCATGGATCTGGCTTCGCTAAAATGGTCGGAGAAGATAGTGGAGGCGGCGGGAATAGACGGCGATAAGCTGCCCGAGATAAAGCCGTCCACATTCGTGGCGGGCGGCGTTACGGCGGCGGCGGCGGAACAGACCGGCCTTTGCGAGGGCACGCCCGTTGTGCTGGGCGGAGGCGACGGGCTGTGCGCCAACATAGGCGCGGGCTCATACAAGCAGGGCAGAACGTTCAGCTATGTGGGCTCCTCCTCGTGGATAGCCACCACTACAGACAAGCCGCTCATAGATGAGGAAATGCGCACCATAACGTGGGCGCACATAGTGCCCGGGCTGTACTCGCCCAACGGCACCATGCAAACGGCGGGCGGTGCGTACAACTGGCTCAAAAACACCGTGTGCACGCTGGAATCTGAGCGCGCGGCGGCGGAGGGCAAAAGCCCATATGAGTTTATAAACGCGCAGATAGAAAGTTCTCCGGCCGGCGCGAACGGCGTGGTTTTCCTGCCCTACCTGCTGGGTGAGCGGGCACCGCGCTGGAACACGGAGGCCAAGGCGGGCTTTTTGGGGCTGAAAATGCAAAATAACCGCGCGGATATGCTGCGCGCCGTGCTGGAAGGCGTGACGATGAATCTCGCCATAATACTGGACATACTCCGCAAGCAGGTGGACGTTGAGGAGATGCTGGTGATAGGCGGCGGAGCTAAGGGTGCTGTGTGGCGGCAGATGATGGCGGATATCTACGGCGTTAAAATAAAGGTGCCGCGCCTGCTTGAGGAGGCTACCTCCATGGGCGCTGCCATAACGGGCGGCGTGGGCGTGGGCCTGTTCAAGGATTTCAGTGTAATAGACAGCTTCCTGGATATTGAATGCGAGCATCTCCCCAATGAGGCGCTTGGGGAGGTTTACTCGCAGCAGCGTGAAATTTTCGACAGCTGTTACGATGCGCTCAAGCCGGTATTTGGTAAGATGAACTGAGGCAAAACAACGGAGGTATAAGTAATATGAAGCAAAGCAAGCTTTTTTGTACGCTGCCGGAGGAATTTGTGTGCACACCGGACAGCATGGCGATAGACAAGCACGGCGATCTGGTGCTCTCCTGCCCCAACTTCGCGCAGGACGATATGTCTGGCTGCATAGTGAAGATAGACAGGAACACCCGCGAGGTGAAAAAGTGGTTCGACGTACCCATACACCCGGAAACGGGAGTGGCGCGCAACATGGGTATTGCCTTCGATGAGCAGGGCGCGCTCTATATATGCGACAATCAGGGCTGGGCGGAGCGGCCGGAGCTTATATATAAAGGAAGGATGCTGCGCGTTTTGGCGGACGATGAGGGAAATATGCTGGAAAGCGACGTTGTGGCCTACAATATGGAGCACCCCAACGGTGTGCGCATACGGGACGGATACATGTACGTTACGCAGAGCTATATGCACCCGGAAAAAGACCCCTCCGGCAAGCTGGTGAGCGGTGTGTACCGATTTGCGTTGACGGACAGGAACATAGAGGTAAAGAACACCCGCGCGGATAAAAACTGCATAGTGAGCTACCTCACGCACAACCCCGAATGCCAGTACGGCGTGGATGGAATAGTTTTTGACGAGGCGGGCGCGCTCTACATAGGCAATTTTGGAGACGGGGAAATATTTCGCATAACCTTCAATGCTGACGGTTCGGTGAAAGAGAACCTACCCTTTGCAAAGGACGCGGCGCAGCTTCAAACCACGGACGGTATGATATTTGACGACGCGGGCAATCTGTACGTGGCGGATTTTTCGGCCAACGCAATAGGTAAGGTATATCCTGACGGAAGGGTGGAACGCCTCGCGCAAAGCCCTGACTGCGACGGGCTGGACGGCGGGCTGGATCAGCCGGGCGAGCCCATATTTTATCAGGGAAAGATCATAGCCTCCTGCTTTGACCTGGTTACTGGCCCAGATAAGGTGAACACCGCGCACGAACTGCCCGCAACGCTGGCGGAAATAGAGCTGTAACACACAATTCTAAAATTAAAATATAGTTTAACAGCAGAAGAGCGCTGCCCGAAAAGGATATGCGCTCTTTATGCGTTTAACAAAAGCGGTGGCGCAAAAGGGTTTGATAATCCATACAAAATATAGTGAATATGAACGTGTGATGGCGTAAGAGACAAGAAAAGCCAAAGAGCTGTGAAATATTAATCATTGAATAATTAGGCTTATTAATATAAGGATTACTAAAAAATTAACAAATTTTATACAAAAGTTGATTTTTGTGTCGCATAGCTAGAGTCAATATGGTATAATTATTCCATAAAAGGGGTTTTTGCGGCATCAATAATTTGGTGATCTCTGCGCAGATAAATTGCAGCAGCTTAGATAAATTTATTCATAGATAAAAATTGCGCTGATCGAGAGCGGTAATATAAATATGTACTATCAAATATAAAAAGGTGGAAGCGATTTAATTATGGGTAAATTTGTTGTGTGCAAAGTCAATACGGGATTCACATTCCATTTGAAGGCGGCTAATGGCGAAACTGTGATGACGTCGGAGGTGTATACCACTCACGCAAATGCGGTTAGAGAATGCAAGTCTCTTATGGAATGGGTTCTGAGCGCGGAGGTAGAGGATCAGACGGTGGAGAGCTTTGAAACACTCAAGCACCCAAAGTTTGAATTATATGAGGATAAAGGCGGCAAGTTCCGTTTTCGCCTCAAAGCGCGCAACGGCGAAATAGTTTCTTCCTCGCAGGCATATACCACAAAGCAGAGCTGCAAGCATGGCGTAGAGGCCATAAGGAAAAACGCGCCCGACGCGCCCATAACGGACGAGGAGACTGGGAAATAGATCAGTTTCACAAAAGGCATGTGTAGAATGAAAAGATTAGCGGCGTTATTACTGATAACATTGTTTTTGTGTGGCGTTTTATTTGCTTGTGCGCCTGAGAGCGGTGGAGCACTGGATGAGAGCGGCAGTTACGCGCAGTCTAGTGGCGTTGCGGCTGTTGCCGAAATGCAGGAAGGGAAGCCGACGGATGGTGTTTCGCAAGCTGAACCACCAAAGTATAGCGAAGCGCTACAGACAGATGAAGCCATACAGGCCGAGGGGTTAAGCGAGCTAGGTAGCTATACGTCTAAAGATGACGTATTCGCATATCTTGTGGCCTATGGGAGGCTGCCCGAAAACTTCATAACTAAGCGAGCGGCGGAGGAACTGGGCTGGGATGCGCGTGACGGAAATTTGGACGAAGTGGCGCCCGGCATGAGCATAGGCGGCGATAAGTTTGGCAACCGTGAGGGAAAGCTGCCTAATAAAAAGGGACGAAAGTATTATGAATGCGATATAAACTACGTCGGAGGTTTCAGAAATGGTGAGCGGCTGATATTTTCAAATGATGGCTTATATTTTTACACAGACGACCACTATGAAACATTTTCCAAGCTGGACGGTGAGTAATGAGAATGGTAACAATAGACGGTGCGGATTTTGAAAACAGCCGAAAAATACACGAATATCTGGCTAAAAAGTTGGATTTTCCAGCTCATTATGGAAAAAATATGGATGCGTTATTCGATGTGCTATCACAGCCGGGTTATGAGGTTGAATTTACATTGAAAAACACATCGAAGCACCCAGCGTTTTTTAAGGGACTGGAAAAAATAATGTACGATCTGCATATTAGGGGCGAATGACCCCTTGTATAAATAATAAAAGGAGCAATAAATAATGGCAAACACGCAAGAATCTGGGAAATTGATAAACAATACGGCGGAAATACTCTCGAAGGATCCGCAGCTTTTGGATGAGTTCAAGAGCAATCCCTCGGCGGCTATCAACAAGGTTTTGGATCACGAAAGCAATGCTGATATATCAGGCGAAACAAAGGCCGCGATGGCGGAGGCGGTATCTTCACACAAGGAGGGCGCAAACTTCGCGTCGCTTTTGGGCAGCCTAGGTGGCATGTTCGGTAAAGACCACAGCGCGGCGGTGGCAGAGCACGAGGCACAGGGAAATCCGCTTGATAAGCTGGGCGATGTGCTGGGCGGAATAAAAGGCAAGGGCGCAAATGTGCTCGGTTCGCTGGGCTCTTTCTTTGGTGACAAGGTAGGAGATGTAAAAGAAGGCGTTGGCGGACTGATAGGCAAATTTTTCCACAAAAAATGATGCGGACATGGCTTTAATTGCTTTGGCTATGTGGGAAAAGGAAAAGATGATCTGTTAGATAAAAAAGCGGGGTATGCATTGGGAATACACCGCTTTTTTGCGATATGTAAAAAATTAGAGGAGCTGAATGGAAAAGCGGAGGAGAAGGCGCGCTCTTTTTGTTTTGAATTTTGAGCAATAGTCGTCTTTTGTTGTTTCATACAGAACGGAGTTAAATTACTGTAGACGGATTGCGGCAACCCTGTTAAAATAAAATCGACAGAGCTATATTATGCTTTTAATGTGGGCAACCGTTAATATCTGATAAAATCTAGGAAAAAACATGGATAAATCAAAAAAAGAGGGTATAAGTACCGATAAAGTGGAAAATGCTTTGGCCGATTATTTTTACCTTCAGGAGATAACCTCCCACCTGCCCGTGGGTATATGCAAGGTCGCCGTGGACGACAGTTTTACATTGCTGCACGGCAATAGTTTCTTTTACGAGCTATACGGCTATACAAGGCAGGAGATGTGCGATGAACTGAATAATGAGATAGCCCGAACAGTGTATCGCGAAGACCTGGAAATGGTGAGAGAGCAGCTTTTTGAGGCGCTCAGTATCGGGTATATATTCAATAACGAGCATAGGGTGGTGCGCAAGGATGGCTCTATGTCCTGGGTGCTGGTGCGCGGCAGCTTTGCCAAAGAAGGCGAGCAGGACGTTGTATATTGCGTGACAATGGATATAGGCCAGCGCAAATTTTATGAGCAGGAGCTGCGTATAAACGAGGAACGTTTTCGCCTCGCGCTGGCGCAGACAGACAACACAATATTTGATTACGATATAGAAAAGCGCCAAATGATACACGCGAATAAAGCGGGAAGCATGTATGGCATAGAGAACATAACGGAAAATGTACCAGATTCACTTGTGGAGAACGGCATAATACATCCGGATACAACAAATGTTTTTTTGGAAATGTATGGGAAGATAAGATCAGGCGAACCCAGCGCCTCCTGCGAAATAAAGACACGGCTGGTTGGCGGAAAATATGTGTGGCGCAAAATATCCATGACGAATATTTATGACAACGAGGGCAGGGCAGTGCGAGCCATAGGTATGCTGGAGGATATAGACGAGCAAAAGAAACGGGAGGAAAGCCTGAGAAACAAGTCTGAGCGAGACCCTCTCACGGGAATATATAACCGAAGCATGACAGAGAAATGCATCCAGAATTTTGCCGATATGGCGGAGAAGGGCGCAAAAAGCGCTATGTGTATTTTTGATATAGACGATTTTAAGGGCGTAAACGATCGCTTTGGCCATCTGTTTGGAGATAAAGTGCTGGCGGAGTGTGCGCTTAGGGTGGAGAAACTTTTTGGTGACGGCGCTATTTGCGGCCGGGTTGGGGGCGATGAATTCGTTGTTTTTGTAAAGGATATTGCCGCGTCCTCCCTAAAGGAAAATGCGCAGATGATATGTGAAGCTTTTTCGCGCGATTTCGAAAGCGGAGGTATAATAGCCTCAATAACTTGCAGTGTGGGCGCCTCACTTTTTCCGCAGGATGGGAAAACATTTGAAGAACTATATGGAAAAGCGGATATTGCGCTATATGAAGCAAAAAATGCCGGACGCAACAGGGCATTTTGCTATAGGAAAAATCAAGCGGAACAAACTCAAACTTAAAAAATTGCGGCGAAGTATCGGCCGAAAAATTACGAAAACGATAATATGATACAGCAATGAAGCGATATACGCGGGCGCGAGGTATTTTCGCTTTTTATATTGAAGTAACTATGGCAATATCACCCTTGACAAGCAATATATAGTGTGCAAGAATGGTAGGGTACACTATATATATGCCGAAAGGCAACAGCTAAACAGGGGAGAAAAGATATGTTCACTACTATTCAAAAACGCGACGGACGCACAGTTCCGTACAATATTACCAAAATTTCCAATGCCATAAACAAGGCGATGGAGGCGGCCGGCCGCCACGATGAAGAGGAGAGTCTGAGGCTTGCCAGGATCGTGGAGCAAAAACTGGTTGCGGAGTTTTCCGCCAACTCGCCCGACATAGAGCACATACAGGATATGGTGGAGGCCGTTATGATGGAAAACGGCTATGCCTTCGTTGCCAAAAAATACATACTATACCGCGCCGAGCGCAGCAAAAAAAGAGAAATGAACACCAGCCTGATGCGCATATTCGACGAGCTTACCTTCAAAGAGGCGGATATGAGCGACATGAAGCGGGACAACGCCAATATAGATGGCGACACCGCGATGGGAGTTATGCTTAAATACGGCTCGGAGGGCGCGAAGGACTATTACGAGAAATTTATACTGACTTCCCAGCAGGCAAAGGCGCACACGGACGGCGATATACACATACACGATTTCGATTTTTATACGCTTACAACCACCTGCTGCCAGATAGACATAAAAAAGCTGTTTGCGGGCGGTTTCTCCACCGGGCACGGCTTTCTGCGCGAGCCAAACAGCATACAGAGCTACGCGGCGCTGGCCTGCATAGCCATACAATCAAACCAGAACGACCAGCACGGCGGGCAGAGCATACCCAATTTCGATTATGGCCTGGCGGCTGGCGTTGCCAAGACATACCACAAGCTCTACTGCGCGAACTTCGCCAAGGCGGCGGAGCTTTTAGCGCCGGAGGCGGGTCTTACGCTGGAAAATGTCAAAAAGATAGTCGCGGGTGTGGCGGAGAACGCGGGCATGGGTCCGGCGCTCGTAATGGACGAAAAATATGTTTCGCTTGAAACATCCGCTTTTGCGGGAATAATAAAGGATGCGCAAAAGCTGCGCGCAGTGCAGGCCTTCGCCACCAAGACGGCCTATGCCGAAACGGAGCGCGAAACGGCGCAGGCGATGGAGGCGCTGGTGCATAACCTCAACACCATGCACAGCCGCGCGGGCGCGCAAACGCCATTCTCCAGTATAAACTACGGTACGGACACTTCGCCCGAGGGGCGCATGGTGGTTAAAAATGTGCTGCTGGCCACCGAGGCGGGCATGGGCAACGGCGAAACGCCCATATTCCCCATACACATTTTCAAGGTCAAAGAGGGCGTGAATTACAACCCCGAGGACCCGAACTACGATCTTTTTCAGCTTGCCTGCCGCGTTAGCGCCAAGCGGCTGTTCCCCAACTTCTCCTTTTTGGACGCGCCCTTCAACAATATGTATTACGAAGAGGGCAGGCCGGAGACCGAGGTCGCCTACATGGGCTGCCGCACGCGCGTTTTAGGCAACACCTATGATAAAGAAAAGCAGATAACTTACGGCCGCGGCAACCTTAGCTTTACATCCATAAATCTGCCGCGCATAGCCATAAACAGCAAGGGCGATATAGAGTGGTTCTTCGAGGAGCTGGAACGCAAGATGGATCTTGTAACAACGCAACTGCTGGACAGGTTCAGCATACAGTCTAAAAAGAAGGTGCGCAACTTTCCCTTCCTGATGGGGCAGGGCATATGGATGGGCTCCGATCAGCTTTCACTAGATGACGAAATTGGCGAGATACTCAAAAACGGCACGCTGTCCGTGGGCTTCATAGGTCTTGCGGAGGCGCTTACCGCTCTCACGGGCAGCCACCACGGCCAGACGGCGGAGTCTAAAAATCTCGGCTTGGAAATAGTGGGCTTCATGCGCGATTACCTAGACCGCATGAGCGCGGAAAGCGGGCTGAACTTTACGCTGCTGGCCACCCCGGCGGAGGGGCTGGCGGGTCGCTTCATAAAAATAGACAGAAAAAAATACGGCGAGATAGAGGGCGTTACGGACAGGGAATACTATACGAACGGTTTCCACATACCAGTGTATTTTCCCATATCGGCCTACGATAAGATACAGCTTGAAGCGCCCTACCACGCGCTTACGAATGCAGGCCACATAACATACGTGGAGCTGGATGGCGACGCCTCTAAAAACGTGCTGGCCTTCGAGAAGGTGGTGCGCGCCATGAAGGAGGCGGGCATTGGCTACGGCTCTGTGAACCACCCGGTAGACCGCGACCCCGTGTGCGGATACAACGGCATAATAGACGAGGAATGCCCCGGCTGCGGCAGGCATGAGGAGGACGGCCCGGTGGGCTTTGAGCGCATTCGCCGCATAACCGGCTACCTTGTGGGCACGCTTGACAGATTCAACAACGCAAAACGTTCTGAGGAGGCCGACCGTGTCAAGCACAACCTCGGATAAAATACGCGTCGCGGGCATAGTGGACGATTCCATAACGGACGGGCCGGGGCTGAGGATAACTATTTTCATGCAGGGCTGTCCGCATGGCTGCGCGGGCTGCCACAACCAGCAAGCGCAGCAAAAGGAGGGCGGCGTGGAATATACGCACGAGCAGCTTTTCGCGCGCATAAGCAAAAATCCGCTTTTGACCGGCGTTACCTTCAGCGGCGGCGAGCCCATGCTGCAAGCGGCGGCGCTGCTTCCGCTGGCGGAGGATATAAGAGCCGCCGGGCTAGACCTTGCGATATACACGGGATATACATTTGAAGAGCTTATGAACAGCGGCAACGCGGAGGCCGCAAGACTGCTCGGTTGTGCGGATACGCTGATAGACGGGCGTTTCGTGCTGGCGCAGCGCAATCTGGCGCTGCCGTTTCGCGGCTCCGCCAATCAGCGCATACTCGATCTGCCCGCTTCGCTTAAAGAGCGACGCGCGGTGTTGAGGCAGTGCGAATACTGGAACGCGGGCTGATATATATTGTATGAAAGATAAGCCGTCTTCGGACGGTTTTTTCATTTTTTACGTTGCCAAGAGCGTGCCATAGGCGTATTATTTAGACAGAAGGTATAAAGCTCCAAGGAGGGTACGCAAGATGGGAAACAGGCTGGATGGTAAAATAGCCGCCATAACGGGCGCGGCGTCCGGGATAGGGCTGGAGACGGCCAAGCTCTTTGCGTCTGAGGGGGCTGCTGTAGCCATACTGGATATGGATGGCGCGGCGGCCCAGCGCGCGGCGGACGAAATAGCGGCGGCGGGAGGCAGCGCGGCGGCCTTCCAGATGGACGTTACGAGCGAGCAGAGCGTTAAGGACGCTATTGCCGCCGTTGCGGCGAAATTTTCGCGCCTTGATATACTGGTGAACAACGCGGGCATATTCATAGAGGGAACGGCTGCCGAAACGGACTTTGCCGCGTGGCGCAAAATACTGAGCGTGAATGTGGACGGCGTTTTTCTGTGTATGAAATACGTGCTGGAGGTAATGACGGCGCAAAAGAGCGGCTCCATAATAAACATAGCCTCCGAGGCCGGCCTTGCCGCCATACCCGGCCAGATAGTATACAACACCTCCAAGGCGGCTGTGATAATGATGTCAAAGAGCGCGGCTACGGACTTCGCGCTTTCCGGCGTGCGCATAAACTGCGTGTGTCCCGGCCGGGTGATGACGCCGCTTGTGCAAAAGGTGCTGGACGAATCTGAAAACCCGCAGGAAAAGTTCGAGAAGCTCTCCTACGACCGTCCCATGATGCACATGGGCAGGCCTATAGACATAGCCTACGGTTGCCTCGCCTTCGCCACGGACGAGATGCAGTATGCCACGGGCGCCGTGCTTTCGGTGGACGGCGGGTATACGCTGTAGATCATCTACGATTAAAAAGAAGCGTTCGCTGGGCGCTTTTTTTGTTAACTATATTTTTACGAGGCCCTAACAACTGCAAACGACATATATAGTAAAATGGGTATATTAATCATACAAGGGGGATAGGGTATGAAAAAGGGCATGTCAATTATAGCGATCATATTATGCGTGGCGATGTGTTTTACTGCCTGCCAGCCCACACCCGAGGTGGAGCCGGTGGTAAACAAGCGGGAGGACGTGAGACAGGAGGCCATAAAGGAAACGCCCGCGCCAACTCAAACGGGCGAGACCGCGCAACCGCCGGAAATAGAGCATTTTGAGCCGGTGGCATATAAAACATCACAGCGTTGGACAGAGGAAATAAAGAAGGGCGAAAAATTTATAGTAAGAGCGGATATAGACGTGCAGGTGCCGGATGTGGAAAAGTTTCCGGTGGTGAAGCTGCGCAAGGCTACTTTCACCCAGCAGCAGGTGGATGATATGATAGCCAAGCTTATTCCGGGAGAGCATACGTATTATCAATATCCAATGCCCAACACGAAGGAATATTATGAGGAGCGTATAGTGGAGCTAAAGCAGTCGCTGGCTCGTTCCGAAGCGGGGGAGGATGGGGAAACGCCTGAAGCCATACGTGGCTATATAAAGGAGGCGGAGGCGGATTATGCCGCCGCTCCCGAGGAAAATACGCTTGTACCGGCAACTACTGAGTTTGATTACAGTCGAGATTATGAAACGGGTGAGCCGGATTTGGATTCGGGTAAGCATGAAGTTTCGCTGGTGACGAATATTGATGGTGTGGACTACACTGTGAGCGCCACAAACGACCCCGAGTATACCGCCTACTTTGGCGTGGGCTCAACATATAGCACGAGCGAAAGCGATGTTGATATGCAGCTTGGCTTTGTGGAGGCGGACAGGGCGCGTGCCGAGACCATGCCGGATGATTATCGAGATGCGGAGCTGCTGCGCGTACAGGAGTATGCAAAGCATTGGGAGGATATGAAAGCGCGTATGTCGGAAAACAAAATAGATTTAGCGGCTATGCAACAAAAAGCGATAAACATTTTTAAGTCGTTGGATATGGGTGGCGTGCAGATAATGAGCTGTGAGCGGGCGTTTTATTCGCCCAGACCAGACGCTAATGATTGGGAGGGTTACGAGAACGCCACCTATGACAGGCCGGGTTGCTATATAGTATTTGTGCGGCAAATTGGCGGCGTACCCAGCGTTATGCCGCAAAGCGGGGGCAGCGAAGATAGAAATGATAAAACAGCAACCTATTATGCTGCGCCGTTTTTTATGGAAACGGGCAATATGCTGCTGGACGAGACGGGTAATGTGCTGGACTTTTCTTGGTCGGCGCCCGCTGTCGAGTTTGAGCGGGTGGCCGAAGATACAGAGCTTTTGAGTTTTGATGAGATCAAGGGAAGGGCGGTTGATCATCTGTATTATAAAAATTCATTTCTAACCGGCGAGGGTATGGAGCGCATGGAATATGAGGTGACGCAGGCAAAGCTATTTATGGGCTACATAAATGCCAAGGACGACACGCAGAGCGCGCTGGCAGTGCCGGTTTGGAGGTTCAGCGCAGTGGGGACGGATATAGGTGATGGCTATAGATACACCGGCTATAATGAAGAAGTGTTTGTGAACGCGCTGGACGGCGGCATAGTGGTGCTTAGTATGCCGACGGATATGAATTGATAAGCGAAAAAAGCGAGCGTGGAATAAAAAAAGGAGGTTCCCGCATGGGAGCCTCCTTTTTGGGGGTGCGCGTAATGTTGTGCCTATTCCCCGCCGCGAATGGCCTCGAGCGGGCTCATCTTCGTGGCCTGAAGCGCCGGATATATACCCGATACTATGCCCACGCCCGTGGATATGCCCACCGCGCCAAGCGCCAGCCACCAGGTGATGGAAAGCCGCACGCCCTCGGAGAAATACATGCCCATAAAGCTCATTTCACCGCCGCCCTGATTCACCACAAAGCCCACGATGTAGCTTATGATAAGGCCGATTACTCCGCCCAGCAGCCCTATCATGGCTGCCTCCACAAGGAACATGAGGTTTATTTTGCTTATGGAGAGGCCTATGACCTTCATAACGCCTATCTCGCGCCGGCGCTCCAATATGCTGGCCAGCATTGTGTTGGCTATGCCTATGGCTGAAACGAACAGCGATATAAGGCCTATTGCTATGAGCTGAGACTGCTGGCGCATCTGCTCGTCCTGCATTTGAGTTATCCACTCTGTGGGGCTGTACGCCTGATAGCCCATGTCCTTTATCTGCTGCAGCACCGAAGCCACGCTGTCCACATCCACCGCGTTCACGTAGGCCTGCGTATAGTTGCCCGCACGCACGCCCATACCCTCAAGCAGCTTTTTGTTTTCGCGGATCAATTTGTTTGCAGCGGGTATGCTCATATACATGCTGTAGCTCTTCTGGCTGTCCGATTGCTCTAATATGCCGGATATACGCGCCTTATACTCCTTGGGCGCCGGTCGGTCGGGCGTGAATTCTTCCTCCTTGCCGTCGCTCCAATAGGGGTAGTATTTCAAATTCTCTTCCGTCCAGTTTACATCAGGGCCGGTCGGCTCTTGATAATCCTCGTCCATCATATATGAGCCGCCGCCCACATATGTAACGCCCGCCGACATAGCGAACATATCCTGAGACTGCCGGGGGTCGGTGAAATATTGGCGGGTGTTCGCGCCTATCACTATCTCTATGGAATCATTTTCGCCGAATACACTGCCCTCCATGAATTTGAAATCCATAGCGGCGGGGTCTACTCCATACACAGTGCTGCCGCTCGTGTACTTTCCCATCACCATATAGGAGGGTACCTCAATGAGCCCGGTTGCGCTCTTGACGCCGGGTATGGCTTTGAATTGCTCAATGGTGCTGTCATTGAGCTTGGTGGAGGAGCTGCCTCCGCCCATTCCGCCGCCGTAGTTGTATATCTCTATCTGCGTGAGGTTGGCGTTCTGCATAATGCTTTCGTTGAACTGCTCCAAATTGCCCAGCCCCAGCGCCACCATTATTATTATGCAGGCGGTGCCGATTATAACGCCGAGTATGGTGAGGAAAGTTCGTAGCCTTCTGCGCCACAGATTGCTCGCGGCCAGCGCTATTACATCAAGAAAGCTCATCGTCGTCCATATCCTCCAGCAGCTGCTTTTCGCGCTTCTTCTTTTTGGCAACGGAAACCGCCACGCCCACTATTATTGCCGCGCCGCCCGCTATGGCAACCCAGCCCCACCAGGGCATAACGAAACCTTCGTCAGGCGGCTCCTCCATCATGCCGGGATCCATCATTCCCGGATCCATGGGCTGCATTTCCATTATGCTGGTTTCAACGGGCACCTCCAGCTCGTACTCCGTGCCGTATTCGTCCTCATAGGTCACGAGATACTTGCCGCTCACCGGACCGTACTGCACAGCGGCCTCCGGGTCCTCCGCGGACGGGCCCACCGCCGCGTATATATCGGCCGTCTTGCTTGCGCCCGATTCCATGTTGCCCAAAAAAGCCGTGCTTTCAGGCGCTATGCCGGGTATCTGCATCGCCACGGTAACGTTGTACAGCGTATTTTTGCCCTTGTTATAAAGATTGAGCGTACCCTGTATGGATTCGCCCTCCATAACGGAGGGGGCAAACTTGGGCGGATCGAACTCCAGGCGTATGTGCTGGCGCACCTGCACAGTTATCTGATCCTCGTAGGTGTATTGCGTTGTTTTGTTGTCCTCGTATGAAAGATTGAGGTTTATTTTCTGTGGCTTGGGCTCCGCGTCTGCTCGCACTTCCATGCTGAACGAAAAATTGGCTGTGCCGCCCGCCTCTATGCCCGTGATGTAGGTGGTTCCCGCACCGTCCTGCGGGATGAGGTCGGTGGTCTCGCTCTTGTAGGTGGCCGTCATGTTCTGAACGGAGGTTTTTTCGCTCGTGTTCGTGAGCGTAACGTTCACCGTGAACACATCGCCCGCGTAGCAGGGGTCGGGCGTCACGGAGTAATTGCTCATTATGACCTTGGGCTGAGAAACGGGCTGAGAGGGCGCGGGCTCCGGCATGGGCGTCATTGTGGGCTCGGGCGTGGGTCCGGGCCCGTCCGTTATGTTCACATACAGCGGAAAGTTCTGCGCCTCCACGCTGCCGTCGGCCAGTGTGGAGGTCACGGATATAACCACCGGGAAGGAGCCGTTTGTGCGCGGCCAGGTAAGCGGGATCTCATACTTTACTATGCAGCGATCGCCCGATATGGGCACGCTTCTATCGTAATTGCTTATAACAAAGGGGTCTCCCGTGGTTCCAAGATCTATGGATGTCACCAGCTGAGAAGTGCCCGGCATAAGCGCGCCTATTTTAACATTGAGCGGCAGCACTATAACGGCTCTGCCGTCGCGTATCATGGGTGTGTAGCCATCCTGATAGGAAGAGCTCATATCCCCGTCCGTATACTGGTTGTTTATTGTAAGTATATCCGGCGTGGGCGTGGGCATCACGGTGTGCGTGGGCGAAGGCGCCGTGGTGGGATCCGTATCCGCCGCGTAGACCGCACCGGCCGCGCCAAGCACAAACATAAGTACCAAAAGCAGTGCAACTAAAGC
>CAYXFB010000008.1:0-57657 GCA_964464145.1 uncultured Christensenella sp. | reverse complement strand
ACGGCGACCAGATGGCCGTGCACGTGCCGCTTTCGGTGGAGGCGCAGTCTGAGGCCAGGTTCCTCATGCTGGCCGCCAACAACATACTGAAGCCGCAGGACGGACGCCCGGTAGTTTCGCCCACGCAGGATATGGTTATAGGCTCTTATTACCTAACCATACAAAAGGACGGCGCAAAGGGCGAGGGCAGCTTCTTCGCAAACGCGGACGAGGCGGTTCTGGCTTACAGCACGGACAATATAAGCCTGCAGGCGAAGATAAACATTCGCGTGGAAAAAGAAGTGAACGGCGTTATGAAGCGCGGTATAATAGAGACCACGGCGGGCAGGGTGATATTCAATCAGGCCATTCCGCAGGATCTTGGCTATATGGATCGCTCCATACCCGAAAACGAGCTTAAATTCGAGGTGGATAACCTCGTGGATAAAAAGCAGCTTGGAAAGATAGTTGATCTTTGCTTTGCCAAGCTGGGCCCCACGCGCACCTCGCACGTGCTGGACGAAATAAAGAAGCTGGGCTTCCACTATTCCACGATAGGCGCCATAACGGTTTCCGTTTCGGATATAAAGATACCGGCTGCCAAGAAGGAATATATAGAAGAGGCCGAAACGGCCGTAGTGAACATAGAAAAGCAGTATAGAAGGGGTCTTCTCACCGCTTCTGAGCAGGAGGACAACGCCATACGCGTGTGGGAGCAGACAACGGGCAAGGTTACTGACGCATTGATGAAGAGCCTTGACAAGTTCAACCCCATATACATGATGGCCAACTCCGGTGCGCGTGGATCCACCAACCAGATAAGACAGCTGGCGGGCATGCGCGGACTCATGGCCGATCCTAACGGTAAGATAATACCCATACCCATACGAGCCAACTTCCGCGAGGGGTTGACGGTGCTGGAGTTCTTCATATCCACGCACGGCGCGCGTAAGGGCCTTGCGGATACCGCGCTCAGAACGGCGGACTCGGGTTACCTGACACGCCGCCTCGTAGACGTTTCGCACAACGTTATAATACGCGAGATAGACTGCTTTGAGAATCTCGGTGAGCAGGTTCAGGGTATGCCCATAACCGACCTCATGAACGGCAAGGAGATAATTGAGCCGCTTGAGGACAGGATACGCGGCCGCTATTCCGCCAAGGAGGTTGTGGCGGAGGACGGTACCGTTATACTGAATGCCAATGAAATGATAACCAACGAGATAGCCGCCGCCATAACGAAGGCGGGCGTCAAGGAGGTTTGGATACGTACCGTGTTCAGCTGCAAGAGCGAATACGGCGTGTGCGCGAAGTGCTACGGCGCGAACATGGCCACGGGCAATCCGGTGGACATAGGCGAGGCCGTGGGCGTAATAGCGGCGCAGTCCATAGGCGAGCCGGGAACACAGCTCACAATGCGTACTTTCCACGCGGGCGGCGTTGCCGGAGACGATATAACGCAGGGTCTGCCGCGTGTAGAGGAGCTATTCGAGGCCAGAAAGCCGCGCAGAAACGCCATAATTACGGAGATCGCGGGTGTTGCCACGCTCAACGATACGCGTAAAAAGCGCGAGATAACGATCGCCAACGACGCGGGCGAGGCCAAGACCTACGTGATACCCTACGGCTCGCGTATGCGCGTGTTTGACGGGGACACGGTGGAGGCGGGCGACGCGCTTACGGGCGGCCCGGTCAACCCGAACGATATACTCAAGATAAAGGGTGTGAAGGGCGTACAGGAATACCTTTTGAAAGAGGTTCAGATGGTGTATCGCATGCAGGGTGTTGAAATATCTGATAAGCACCTTGAGATAATAGTGCGCCAGATGCTGAAAAAATGTAAGATAGAGGATTCGGGCGACACAACGCTGCTGCCCGGCGAGATGGTGGATATATTCCGCTTCGATAAGGAAAACGAAAAGATGATAGCCGCGGGCAAGGAGCCGGGCACCGCGTCGCGCGTGCTGCTGGGTATAACCAAAGCCTCGCTGTCAACAAACAGTTTTCTTTCGGCAGCCTCCTTCCAGGAGACCACGCGCGTGCTGACCGAGGCCGCTATAAAGGGCAAGGTTGATCCGCTGCTTGGCCTCAAGGAAAACATAATAATAGGCAAGCTCATACCGGCCGGTACCGGCATGAAGCGCTACAAGAACATAGACGTGATATCCAACGTTGTGAACGACGGTATCGCGAACCAGCTGGACACCGCGATAGACGATATACAGCCGGACACAGAAATATAAGAATTTATAATCCACAGCCCGCGTACAGACTGCGCGGGCTTGTGGATATAAAAAAGCAGGGTGCAAAGACTCTGCGGGACACTATTTACGAGGGTATGTTTGCTAAATGAGTGATTACGAAATAAACAAAGAGGGACTGGAGCTGGATAGAGAATGCGCCTGCTGCGAAAGTGATCTTTGCTACTGGCTGGCGCACAGGGTGGGCTGCCACCGCTGCTATATAGGCACACTCAAAAATGACGAGCAGAAGGTAGAGGCTATGGACAGGTGGAAGGAAACGCTTTCGCTGTTGCCAAAAAACTTCGATTCGCTGCACGAGACAGACGAGTGCCAGTTTTGCAAGGGTGAAAAGGAGAAAATAGACGGTTACGCCACCTTCGAGATGGCAAACCCGGAGCCCTTCTTTGCCAAGGGTATGTTTTTCGGCTTTGGCAAAAAGGTGCGCACACCCGTGGGTTCGCTGGTAACTGTGCAGGCGGGCGTATGCCCGAGGTGCAGAAAGGCTTTCCGCTTCGGAGACATAGTGCAGGTGGGCGGCCTTATAGCCGGCGTGGTGCTGGGCATAATATTGCTGATGATACCGCAGATAGCAACGCCTATGGCCGAAGCCTTTGCGCTGCTGCCCGTTATATTTTTGCTGCTCATGGGCGTGGCGGGGTATTTCATAGGCAAAAACGCGCAGATAGCGCATTATAAAAAGGCCGCGAAAAGAACAAAGATAGACCTCGCGGAGATTTCCGTGGTGGCCATTATGCTGAGCAAAAACTGGTTTTTCTTCCAGATGAACAACGGTATGCCCCGCATATCTTTTTCGAAAAATAAGCAGTTTGGCAGGATGCTCAGAAAACGGGAGGAAGAAGATAAAAGCACAAGCGACGATATGCCTCTTGACAACATGAATATTTGAGTGGTATCATATCTAGGCGCGTGTTTTTTGAGGCGAACTTGTTATGTTTGAAGAACTCAGGGACGCGAACAGGAAAGTGGTAGGCCTAAAGCAGGTGTTGCGTGAGCTGCAGGCAGGCGGAGTGTGCCGTGTGTATCTTGCGGATGACGCGGAGGAGCACTTGAAGCAGCGGGTGAGCGAGGCGGCGGCGGATGCCGAGGTTGAGCTCGTATGTGTGGCCACCATGGAGGAGCTGGGCGGCGAATGCGGTATAGACGTATCGGCGGCCTGCGCGGGAATACTTAATAGGTGAACTATATAATAACATTCTCTAAAAGGGTTGCGGAGAATTTCATTATATTTACGGCATACAGATATGCCGCATAACAGTTTTCGTTAAATGTCTATGCTAAGCATTTGGGAAACTGCCATAATTATTTAAGGATAGTGAAAGGAAGGTGCGTTTATGCCCACCATTAACCAGCTTGTAAAGCAGGGTAGAAAATCGCAGGAGAGTAAATCAAACTCCCCTATACTAAAGCAGTGTCCGCAAAAGAGGGGCGTGTGTCTGGCAGTTAGAACCATGACACCCAAAAAGCCCAATTCGGCTTTGCGTAAAATAGCAAGGGTACGTCTGGTAAACGGAATGGAAGGTACAGCCTACATACCGGGTATCGGTCACAACCTACAGGAGCATAGTGTGGTTTTGATACGCGGCGGCAGGGTAAAGGATCTGCCCGGCGTGAGATACCATATAGTTCGCGGCGCGCTGGATACAGCCGGCGTAGCAAACCGCAAGCAGGCCAGATCCTGCTACGGCGCAAAGAAACCGAAGAAATAAAGGAGAGATGAGTTATGCCAAGACGTGGTGGAGTTCCGAAGCGTGAAATAATTGCAGATCCCATCTACAACAGCGCCGTTGTTACAAAGCTTATAAATCAGCTTATGGTAGACGGTAAGAGGGGTACATCCCAGCGGATATGCTATGACGCTTTTGATATGATAAAGGAAAAGACCGGCAAAGACGCCGGTGAGGTTTTTGATCAGGCTATGGAAAACATAATGCCTGTGCTGGAGGTTAAGGCTCGCCGTGTGGGCGGTGCCACCTATCAGGTGCCCATGGAAGTGCGCCCGGAGAGAAGGCAGACTCTGGCCATTCGCTGGCTGGTGCTTTACTCCAAGAAGCGCGGTGAGCGTACCATGAGCCAGCGCCTCGCGAACGAGATAATGGATGCCGTGAACAACACGGGTGCCAGCGTTAAGAAGCGTGAGGATATGCATAAGATGGCAGAGGCAAACAGAGCGTTTGCGCATTACAGATGGTAATATAAAAACTTTTTGTTAAAGAGTTTAGGATTATCGTGCAGTATATGATATACTGATAGGCGAAAAAGGGCGTAAAGCCCTTTTTCACCGTTAATATGTGGGTAAAAATCTGCCCAAAACATAACGAACACACGGCGGCATGTAACGGAGGAACACGTTTCGATACGCGGTGAGCAAAGCTTGTAAGTAACCGGCAAGGGCCGGAAGATTTTTAAAAGATCGGAAAGGATTTGAGATGGCTGAAAGATTTCCTTTGGACAAGGTGAGAAACATTGGAATAATGGCGCATATAGACGCCGGTAAGACCACCGCTACGGAGCGTATACTGTTCTACACGGGCAGGACTTACAAAATTGGTGACACTCACGACGGAAACGCCGTAATGGACTGGATGGAGCAGGAGCAGGAGCGCGGTATAACTATAACATCCGCCGCCACCACCACCCAGTGGAAGGATTGCCAGATAAACATAATAGACACACCCGGCCACGTTGACTTTACCGTGGAAGTGGAGCGTTCGCTGCGCGTGCTGGACGGCGCCGTGGCGGTTTTCTGCGCCAAGGGCGGCGTGGAGCCTCAGTCTGAGACCGTATGGCGTCAGGCGGAGGGCTACGGCGTACCGCGTATGGCCTTCGTAAACAAGATGGACATAATGGGCGCGGACTTCTACAACGTTGTGGATATGATAAAGGAGCGTCTGGGTGCCAACGCTGTGCCCATACAGCTTCCCATAGGCGTGGAGGACACGTTTAGCGGTATCGTTGACCTGGTGGAGATGAAGGCCATGCAGTACGACATGGCGGACAGCACGGGAAACCAGTTCGAAATGACAGATATACCTGAGGATATGGCCGACATGGCGGAGGAATACCGCGAAAAGCTCATAGAGGCTCTGGCCGATCACAACGAAGCAATAATGGAAAAATACTTCGCGGGCGAGGATATCACGAAGGAAGAGATACTTACAGTGCTGCGCAAAGGCACCATATCGGGCAGCATAATACCCGTTTGCTGTGGCAGCGCGTACAGGAACAAGGGCGTTCAGCCTTTGCTGGACAAAATAATAGAGCTCATGCCCTCACCTCTCGATATACCGCCCATAAAGGGTGTGAAGCCGGATACGGACGAAGAGTTGGAGCGTCCGGCGGACGTAAGCGGCCCATTCGCGGCGCTGGCCTTCAAGATAATGGCCGATCCCTTCGTGGGCAAACTGGCATTCTTCCGCGTATACTCGGGCAAGCTGAGAAGCGGCTCTTATGTGTATAATTCCACAAAGGGCAGGAGGGAGCGCATAGGCCGTATACTGCGCATGCACGCCAACCATCGTGAAGAGGTGGACGAGGTAGCGGCGGGCGATATAGCAGCAGCCGTTGGCTTCAAGGATGTTGGCACGGGCGACACGCTGTGCGACGACAAGCAGCAGATAATACTGGAATCCATGGTGTTCCCGGAGCCGGTTATACAGGTGGCAATAGAGCCCAAGACAAAGGCGGGTCAGGAAAAGATGTCCGTTGCGCTGCAAAAGCTTTCGGAGGAAGACCCCACTTTCCGAGCCTACACGGACGAGGAGACCGGTCAGACCATAATAGCCGGTATGGGTGAGCTTCATCTGGAGATAATAGTAGACCGTATGCTGCGCGAGTTCAAGGTGGAGGCGGCCGTTGGTAAGCCGCAGGTTGCCTACAGGGAGACCATCACCAAGAGCGTGGACGCGGAAGGCAAATACGTGCGCCAGTCGGGCGGTAAGGGCCAGTACGGTCACGCGAAGATATTCGTGGAGCCGCAGGAGCCGGGTGTGGGCTACGCCTTCGAGAACAAGATCGTGGGCGGCGTGATACCCAAGGAATATATACAGCATATAGACAACGGCATAAGGGAAGCAGCCAAGAGCGGCCTTGTGGGCGGTTACGAGGTGGTAGACTTCAAGGTAACGCTTACGGACGGTTCCTATCACGAGGTGGATTCATCCGAGATGGCCTTCAAGATAGCCGGTTCTATGGCCATAAAGGATGCTTTTGCCAAGGCCGGTTCCATACTGCTTGAGCCCATGATGAAGGTTGAAGTGGTTGTGCCGGAGGATTACCTCGGAGACGTTATGGGTAACGTGAATTCGCGCCGTGGCCGCATAGAGGGCACGGAGGCGCGCGGCGGCGGGCAGATAGTGCGCGCGGTAGTGCCGCTTTCAGAAATGTTCGGTTACGCGACCGATCTGCGCTCCAGAACGCAGGGACGCGGTACGTTCACGATGCAGTTCGACCACTACGAGCCCGTTCCCAAGAGCATGGTGGAAAAGATCACAGGCGTTAAGAACTAATGAATATATAAAAATCGCCCTATGTAAAAAGAGCGGTAGATCAAAAAACAGGCTATGCGTACGCATGGCCTGTTTTGGCGTGTTCTGTTATGCGCCTGCCGCTCAATCCGCGTTTGCAATTCCACCCACGATAGATTCCCGCCCGCATATAACGCCATATTCGCTGCCGTCATGCGGGTCTGTGTGCGAAACAGCGTTGTCTATTATCGTCTGCCTGTCCGCATCAGAAATGGACGGAGCGCAGGCGCAGAGCAGCAGGCAGACCAGCAATATTGAAACGATTGCTGTGAGTAAAGATTTTTTTATTGAATACCTCTTTCATTCAAATATACTAATATTCTATGCGCCGGATTCTGCGCTGTCAAGTTTTGGGAAGCGTATGCTTCACGCCGCCATGTCCTTGCTCTTTATGCGCTCGTTCATGGCGCGCGCTTCGTTTTTATGGTACAGATAAAAGCAAAACCATATCGCGAAGGCTATCGCAAAAGCTATCGCTATGAAAATAAGCGAGGCGATCACCCCATAGTTTAGAGAAAACCAGCCTATGTTGAAGGCCACTATCAAAAATACAGTCATGCCCGTGCCCATGTGGATGAGTATTTGCAGCGCGCAGGGCAGCTTTTCGTTTTCGTATATCAGCCCGCCCACATAAAATATTGTGCCAATTATCATGGAGGCCACGGCCTGCTCCACGAAGGCCGTGCCGGAAAGCAGACCTCCGTCAGGCGATACCGCGTTAAATATAAGGCCGCTCACCGTAAAGAAGGTACAGCCTAAAGCGATGCCTAATAGTATAGCTTTCAAAAATTTCTTAAACATTATGTTATCTCCCTTCAAAGCCCCAGATACTTTTTGAAGCGGGGCAGGTATGTGCGCGAAATATATTCGCTGCAACCGTTCTTGAGCCTTAGGTTCATCATACCGTTGAACATGGGCTCCACGCAGTCTATTTGCTTTAAGTTCACGAATGCCGCCTTGGATATTTGCATAAAGCCGCTGCCAAGCTGCTCCCCAAGCTCGTATAAACGCTTTTTGGAACGGTAGCTCTTGTTTTGGCAGTAGAGCGTTATTTCCGCATCCTCCACGCGCGCCATATATATCTCATCCGGCTCAAGCACAGCTATTTTGCCGTTCTCAAAGCCCGCTATTACAGAGGAATGCCCCTCCAGCAGCCCGGCCAGTCTGGCTACTTCCTCCGTCATGGCGCTCGAGTATATAACGGCGTATGGCTCGCTGATCTCCGCCGATATTTTTATATCCACCCTCATATTTTAAGCTCCCGTTTTAGTATTTTTCTGTCGCGACGTCTATATTATATGGCATGACGGTGTGGGTTGTCACAAAAATAAACACAAGCGGCGCGTATTTGCCTGTGAAACGCAAAACAGAGCGCATAAAATACAGCACGCCGCGCCTTTTTTATTAGCCTTTAGGCTCAGTGCTTTCCTTGACAACAAATTCAAAAAATAGTAGTATGAGAAATGACAAGGCAGGTAATCAAGTGGATAAATTATATATAGTCGTTCCTTGCTACAACGAGCAGGAAGTGCTGGAGGAAACCACAAAAAGGCTTACTGATAAGCTGGAACGCATGATAGCGGCGGGTCTGGTTTCGCCGGACAGCAGGATAATGTATGTGGACGACGGCTCCAAGGACGCTACGTGGAGCATGATAGAGGCGTTCAATAGATCCAATAAATTTGTAACAGGCGTGAAGCTTTCGCGCAATCGCGGGCACCAAAACGCGCTTTTGGCGGGTTTGATGACGGCAAAGGAGCTGTGTGACTGCGCTATATCTATGGACGCGGATTTGCAGGACGACATTGAGGTGCTGGATAAATTTATAGAAAAGTTTGACGCGGGCTGCGATATAGTATATGGCGTGCGCAGCAGCCGTGATACCGATACGGCCTTCAAGCGTGGCAGCGCGCAGGGCTTTTACAAGCTTATGTCCTTCTTCGGCGTGGATATAGTATACAACCACGCGGACTACCGTTTGATGTCCGCACGGGCGCTCAAGGGGCTGGAAGAGTTTAACGAAGTTAATCTGTTCCTGCGCGGTATAGTGCCGCAGATAGGCTACAAAACGGACACGGTGGAATATGAACGCGGTGAGCGTTTTGCGGGAGAGAGCAAGTATCCGCTGAAAAAAATGCTGGCCTTCGCTTTTGACGGCGTGACATCCTTTTCGGTGAAGCCTATACGGATGATAACCATATTGGGTTTGATAATATTTTTGGTATCGCTAGTGATACTGGTGTATTCACTGGTGGTGAATCTGCTGGGAAACGCCGTTTCGGGCTGGACAAGCATTGTGATGTCAGTGTGGCTTTTGGGAGGCTTGCAGCTAATGGCCATAGGCATAATAGGCGAATACGTGGGCAAGACCTACATGGAATCAAAGCGCCGCCCGAAGTATATAATCGAAACCGTGCTAAAGTGAGGGCGCGCGGCAAACATGCTTTGTTTGCGCAAAATGAGGGAACGTTATTATACAAGGTATAATTTCAATAAAACAAAAGAAAGAGGTATGATTGAATGAAGGTTGGTATTTACTATTCTTACTGGGAAAAAGAGTGGGATGTAGACGTTATGCACTACGTTAAAAAAGTTCACGGCTTGGGCTTTGACGTATGCGAAATAGCCGCTGCAGGTCTTTTGAAGCTGACGGACGCGCAGATGGCCGAGCTTAAAAAGTTTAGCGAGGATACCGGTTTCGAATATTCCACATGCATTGGCCTGCCCAAGGAATTCAACGTGGCTTCTCCCTATGAGAGCACACGTCAGGCCGGTCTGGCGCACATGAGGCGCATAATGGACGCCATGAACAAAATAGGCTCCAAGGTTATAGTTGGCATAACGTTTGCTTACTGGCCGGTGAACTATTTCGAGCCTCTCGACAAGGAGCAGGATTGGCAGCAGTCTGTTAAGAGCGTGCGCGAACTGGCGGATTACGCGGCCAAATACGATATCACCTTCACGCTGGAGGTGGTAAACCGTTTTGAGCAGTATATGTTCAACGACGCGGCCGAGTGCATAAAGTTCATCAAAGAGGTGGGCAAGCCCAACGTGAAGCAGCATCTTGACAGCTTCCACATGAACATAGAAGAGGATTCCATTGTTGATTCTCTGCGCGCTTCCAAAGGCTACATCGGCCATTATCACATTGGTGAGCCAAACCGCAAGCCTCCGGTGGAGGGCAGCCGCATGGATTGGCCCGGCCAGATACAGGCGCTCAAGGATGCAGGGTACGACGGATACGTTGTTATGGAGCCTTTCGTAATGAAGGGCGGACAGGTTGGCTCGGACATAAAGGTTTACCGCGATCTGTGGGAAGACAATTCCGAAGCTTTCCTGGACAGCGAAATCAAAAAGTCTTTAGCCTACATCAAATCCCTCATATAATATAGTCTATAAAACAAGGCTGCTCTGGTATATCGCCGGGGCAGCTTTTTTGTTGGGCAGAAAAGCCGTCAATTCCGTAACCAAAAATTTTACAAGTGTAGCGGAGCCGGGTATATTGACAGTGATGATTTGGAGGAGTAGCATTTAGTTAAACAATATTCAAGAAAAGTGGGTGGATCAAAATGAAAAAATTTGTATCAATATTTATAGCGGCGCTCATGTTCTTCAGCCTTACCGGAGCGACAGCCTTTGCCGCAAGCTCGGCTGAAGCGCAGCAGAAGGATGCACAAAAAACATACAAATGCCCCACAGTGCCGAATCAGATGAAGCCGGGTTCCATAATAGAATATATTGAAGATACTACGGTAAAAATAATAAAGGGCGGCTTTCTTTCGGACGACTATGAAAAATATCTAAGTGTGCCGGGCATGTATACAAGGCCGATAAAAGGGCTGACGGTAGATTATTGCGATGATACCTATATAGGCCATTTCAAGTATGCCGAGGGTGTGATACCGCCTGAGGATAAGCCGAATAAAACGCAGGGTCTAAAGGCCAGAGCCTCCGAAAAATCCGATGCGGTGATACTCACGTGGAAGCAAAACAAAAGCGCGCTGGGGCACAACGTATATCGTTCAACAACCAAGGATGGATTTTTTGAGCTTATAAAAAAGATATACTCAAAAGATACGGTAAGATTCAACGATAAGAAGGTGGCCAAGGGTGAGACGTATTATTACAAATTGGTTCCATTTGCCGATGTTGACGGGGCCGCGACCTCGGTTGTGAAGGCAACGGTGAGGAAATAGGCGGTTGCATATTTTTAGCCTTATAGCATAATTATACACGCAGGGATATATAAGGCGGTTAGCCACACCCTTACGAAAGGGGGTGGCGCTGATGGAATATCTGGTTTTACTGGTTGTTCTGTTGGTAGTAATTGGACTGATATTCATACTTATTCCATTTAAAAACATTTATGTTTTTATAGCGCGTTAGCGCGTTTGGAATTGCATGAGACGCAGCCGCGTAGCGGCACTGCACGATTTTGTGCAGTATTTCAAATTAAAGAATTTTAATTTGAAATTAGTATTAGACCAAAGAAATAGGCCGCTCACGCCCGGGCAGCCTATTTTTGAACTAAAAAACCATTAATGGGCTAACCGTTTGGTCATATCCCTGTTTTTATTATAGCAAAAGCATACAAAAAGTCAACACCCTGTCTCATCCAGCACAAGCTGACAACGCTTGTTGTAAAGCGTGCGGCAGCCCAAGAACAGCGCGCAAAACACGGCCAGACAAACCACTGTGCAAATGGCTATCATTATGGCTATCTGATAGAGTATGGCCGTGGTGGGCAGCGCGCCCGCCAGTATTTGGCCGGTCATCATGCCGGGCAGGGAGATTATGCCCATGCCCAGCATGGAGTTCAGCGTGGGCAGAAGTGCCGTTTCAAGCGCCTTGGCCGCGATGGGCGTAAGTATGCGCCGCGGCTCAGCGCCCATGTTTAAGAGCGTTTCCATACGCGTTTTGGCGCCGACGGTATTGTCGCGGAAGGATTTTAGGCCCAGGCTCACGCCCGTCATGGCGTTGCCTATTATCATGCCGCCCAGCGGGATGGTGTATTGCGGGTCGAAAAGATTTTGCCCGGTCACCACCACTATGAAAAACACCACCACGGCCAGCCCGGTAGCGGTCAGCGAAGCCGCCACTATAACCTTAAAGCGGCGGTTCATGCCCTTGTTTCGCGAAAGCGTTATGAATATTGCGAAAACGGTCATGGCGGCCAGATACAGTATGGTAAAGATGGGCTGTGGGTTCTGGAATATATAGGTCAGCACCAGCCCGGCCAGTATAAGCTGCACCGTCATGCGCAGGCTGGACACCAAAAGCAGCTTGGTCTGGTCTATCCTGCATTTTTTCATTATAAGCAAAACCACGATTAGCAGCAGATAGGTTATAGAAAAATTTATGAGGTTCAGCTCTACCATGTTGTTACCTCCGAAGCTCTATCACGCTCTGGGCAAAGCTGTCCGCAAGCGCCAGATTGTGCGAAACCACCACCAGCGTTATGCCTTTTTCACCGCAGTAGCGCGTTATGTTCTGCATGAGCAGGCGGGAGCTGCGTTCATCCAGCGCGCTTGTGGGCTCATCCAGTAGCAGCGTGCGGGGATGGAAGGAGAGGCACACCGCTATGAAAACGCGCTGGCGTTCGCCGCCCGAAAGGTTTGTGCAGTCCGCCTCGGGCGGAAAATCCACCGCGCAAATTTGCAGGTAGCGCGCTATCTCCTCGTCCGTGGGCGTTTTGCTGTCCCTATAGCCGTGGAATTCGCGGAAATTTTCGCGTATCGTCTTATCAAAAAGGAAGGGCGATTGCCCGCAAAGCAGTACATCACGGCGCAGCGCGATCGGTTCGTATTCCTCTATGGGCTTGCCCCGGTAAAGTATGCTGCCCATCGCGGTGCAGGTGTTGTTCAATATCTTCAAGAGGGTGCTCTTGCCCGTGCCGCTCTGCCCGGTGATGAAGGTGACCGCGCCCTCGGGTATATCTATTTTAGGATAAAATATAAGGTCGAGGTACGAAACGCCCTCCAAAACAAACTGGAACATCTTCCCTCCATAAAAAAAGGATTGCGTTTTCGCAATCCGTTGCGTTCTCTGTCCTTAAAGCTCCTTTTGCAGCATAAGTATCTCCTCGCCGCCTAAAAGCTCGCTCTGCATGCTGTCGCTTGCCACGAAGCCCAGCTGTTCGCGGTATATCTTGAGCGCGCGGTAGTTGGACGGGTCAACATTCACCTCCACGGTGAGTATGCCGAAGGTCTTCATATCGGCAAAGGCTATGTTCAAAAGCGAGGTGGCCAGGTTGGGCGTGGCCTGTGAGTTGACTATGTTTATGCTGTGCAGAAAAGCTTTTTCCGGATCGTCGAAATTTCGCATGAAGTATACGTAGCCCAGCACCTCGTCATATTCCACGGCAACGTACACTCTTGCGTGGCGCAGCATGGCTATAAGATCGAAAACGTCCATGGCCTCGCTGCCGTAGCCGTCCGCCTCGATTTTCACAAGCTGCTCCACCAGGTCAAAATCTCGCTCTTTTATCTGGAAATACTCTATAGCCATCAAAAAAACCCTCCTAAAAGGAAATAATTTCTCAAAAATATAGGTTTGCAAGGCAAAACCAAAGCATACGCAAAAATATGCTCTTTGGCATTATACCCTTTTGCGAGCCATAATGCAATATTTCCCTAGCGTAACGGTCTGTTTTCTTTTCGTGCTGAAAAATTATTTCAAGCCGTCGGGCAGGCCGTCCATAAGGCCGGAGGAATATTTGGCGGCGTGCGCCTGCTCCTTAGTGTAGTCACGCCCTATGAGCTGGTGTGCCGTGAAGCTGAAAAAATCCTCGTCGGATATTATTATGTGGTCTATGAGCGTTATGTTTATGCCCGCCATTGCCTCGAATATGGCCATCGTAACGCGTATGTCGCTTTGGCTGGGGGAAACGGAGCCGCCCGGGTGGTTGTGCGCTATTATTATCTTTTCGGCGTTCATACCCGTTGCTATGCGCGCTATGCGGTTCATTTCCACAGGCGTTTGCGAGGGGGTTCCGCTGCTTAGGAGCGTGCAGTTTTTCACGCGGAAGGCGGAGTCCACACAGGCTATGTAAAAATGCTCCACCGGCTTGCCGAAAAGCATGGCCTTGAAATATTCGGCCGCCGAGGCTATGGAGGTTATCGTATAGGAGCCCTTATTGGCGGAAAACCAATATTTTGAGGCTATATCCGGCACCAGCTTTATAAGAGCGGCGGCGCTCTCGCCCACGCCCTCCACCTCGCGCAGCCGTTCTATATTCGCTTCGAAAATGCCGCGCAGGCTGCCGAATTGATTTAGCAACAGGTGCGCCAGCTCGTTGGTATCGCGGCGCGGGATGGCATAAAAAAGCAGCAGCTCAAGCGCCTGATGCTCATCCATGCCGTCCATGCCATTCTTGATGTAACGAAGGCGAAGTCTTTGCCTGTGTCCGCTGTGCAGGTTGTCCTCTTTTTTTGCCATAATAAGAAATATTCGCCGCCGCCCGCGCATTCCCTTTAATTTTCAAATATGGTGTACAACGAATGGCGTATTTGCTATAATATTATGTATGTTTTCAGGCAAACCCAAGCTGTGTTTGCCGCAAAAAAATCACCGGCGCTATGCCGGCTCAAAGGTGAAAAGATGATAGATTTTACACTTGCACCGCGTAAAAACGAAATGATAGACGCGATGAAAATAATAATGAGCATAGACAGCGTCAAGGACGAGCCGCAAAACCTCATGCCCTATGGCAAGGGCGTTTTTGACGCGCTCATGCGCATGATGAACATTGCGGAGCGGCTGGATTTTGACAGCGTGACATTCTTTTCGCGGCTGGGATACGTGGAATATGGCGACGGCGAGGAGGTGCTGGCCGTGCTTACCCACCTTGATGTGGTTCCCCCGGGCGACGGGTGGACGGTGCCGCCCTTTGGCGCTACCGTGAAGGACGGAAAGGTGTACGGACGTGGCGCGGTGGACAATAAGGGCCCGGCGATCGCCGCTCTTTTCGCGCTTTCCGCCATAAAGGAAAATTGCGTGTCGCTCAGCAAACGCGTGCGGCTCATATTCGGCTGCGACGAGGAAAGCGGCTGGTCTGATATAGAATTTTACAAGGCTAACGGCGGCGAGATACCCACGATGGCAATATCGCCGGATGCCGATTTTCCCATAATAAACGTGGAAAAGGGGCTTATGCAGCTTGCCCTTAAGCGGGCGCGCTGCGAGGTGAAGGAGGGCAGCGGGCTGGAGCTCGTCAGCCTTAACGGAGGTGGGCGCGTGAATGTGGTGCCGGACAGGTGCGAATGCCTTATAAACGGCAAAACGGCGGCGCTCAAAGCCATGCTGGAGCTTTTCAACGAGGGCGTGGACGTGCCCATACAAATAGACATTGCGGAGGATGGCGTGCACCTTTTCTGCGAGGGAGTGCCCGCGCACGGTTCCAAGCCGGAGAACGGCAAAAACGCGGTGGCACACATGATAGCCTTTTTAAACCAGCTTCCACTGCGCAAAAACTGTGTGAGCGACGCGGTGTATCAGCTTGCGCAGTACATTGGCCTCGAGACGGACGGCGCTCTTATGGGCATTAAAATGAGCGACCATTCCGGCCCGCTCACACTTAATTTAGGCTATGTGAAAACCACGGACGAGGGCGTGGAGGCGGGTCTTGATATACGCTATCCCGTGACTGCTGCGCACGACGATATAATTGCCACAATAATGAGCAACATGACGGAGTTTGAGGTGGAGGAGCGCTTTGCGCTGCCCGCGCACGAGGTGCCGGAGGATTCTGAGCTGGTGCGCGGCCTTAAAGCGGCCTACGAGGAAACCACGGGCGAGCCAGCCACCTGCATGACCATAGGCGGCGCTACCTACGCGCGCGCCTTCCCCAACGCCGTGGCCTTCGGCCCTACATTCCCCGGGCAAAAGAGCACGGAGCACCAGGCGGACGAATATATAGAGATAGATTCACTTATACGGCTGGCCGATATACTGGCCAACGCCATAGTGACGCTCTGCGAATAAAAAAATTCACACTAAACATAGGAGAAAAATGGATGAAGAACCTTACCAGCGATCAACTGAGACAGATGTACCTAGACTTTTTTAAGAGCAAGGGCCACGCGGTCATAAAGAGCGCGTCGCTAATACCCGAAAACGACCCCACGGTGCTTTTCACCACGGCGGGAATGCACCCGCTGGTGCCCTATCTGCTGGGCGAAAAGCACCCTGCGGGCACGCGGCTCACGGACGTGCAAAAGTGCGTGCGCACGGGCGATATAGACGAAGTGGGCGACGCCAGCCATTGCACATTTTTCGAGATGCTGGGCAACTGGTCGCTGGGCGATTATTTCAAAAAAGAGGCCATAGCCTGGAGCTATGAGTTTCTCACCAGCGATGAGTGGCTGGGTATAGACAAGGAAACGCTGTATTTCAGCTGCTTTGAGGGCGATGAAAACGCCCCGCGCGACACCGCCGCGCACGATTTTTGGATAGAGCAGGGCGTTGCGGACGATCATATATACTACCTCTCCAAAAAGCACAACTGGTGGGGACCCGCCGGGCAGACGGGCCCGTGCGGACCGGACACCGAGATGTTTATAGATACGGGAAAACCCGCCTGCGGGCCGGATTGCAATCCCTCCTGCGATTGCGGCAAGTTCCTGGAGATATGGAACGACGTTTTCATGGAATACAACAAAACGGCGGAGGGCGCTTTCGAGCCGCTGGCTCATAAAAACGTGGACACGGGTATGGGTCTCGACCGCACAATAGCCATATTGCAGGGCAAGACCTCCGTGTATGATACGGACGTTTTCGCGCCCATTATAGGCAAAATAGAGGAGCTGAGCGGCCAAAAATACGAAAGCGGAGACGACGAGGTTCGCCGCGCCTTCCGTATAGTGGCAGACCACATACGCTGCGCAACCTTCATGATAGGCGACGAGCGGGGCATAACTCCCTCCAATGTGGATCAGGGTTACGTGCTGCGCCGCCTGCTGCGCCGCGCCATACGTTTCGCGGGCAAGCTGGGCATAGCGGAGGGCAGCCTGCCCGCCATAGCGCAGGAGGTCATAAACAAATACGCACACGCCTACCCGGAGCTTTCGGCAAACAGCGCAAATATACTGGGCGAGATAGCCAAGGAGGAGGAGCGCTTCCAAAAGACCATAAAGCAGGGCTTGAAGGAGTTTGAAAAGGTGGCCGAAAAGGTTACCGGCAACAAAATAGACGGCAAGAGCGCTTTTCGCCTATACGATACATTTGGCTTCCCCATAGAGTTCACGCTGGAGCTGGCGGGTGAGCGCGGAATAGAGGTGGATAAGGACGGGTTTGACGCGGCCTTCAAGGAGCATCAGGAAAAATCTCACGCGGGCGCGGAGCAGCGCTTTGCGGGCGGCCTTGCGGACACGGGCGAGCAAACGGCGCGGCTGCACACTGCCACACATCTGCTGCTGGCCGGGCTGCGCAAATTCATAAGCGAGGATATAAACCAAAAGGGCTCCAATATAACGGCCGACCGCCTCAGGCTGGATTTCAACTTTGACCGCAAGGTGGAGCGCGAGGAGCTTGACAAGGTGGAGGCTTTCGTAAACGAGGCCATCGCGGCAGGCGTGGATATATGCATGGAGGAGATGTCGCTTGAGGACGCGAAGAACGCGGGCGCGGTGGGCGTTTTCGAATCCAAATACGGCGAGGTGGTAAAGGTGTACACCGTGCCCGGCTTCTCCAAGGAGATCTGCGGCGGGCCGCACGCGCAAAACACGGCCGAGCTGGGGCACTTCAAAATAAAGAAGGAGCAAAGCTCTTCATCGGGCGTGCGCCGCATAAAAGCGGTGCTGGATTGATATGAAAATAGATGGTAACGTTAAAGAGAAGCAGGCCATGGACGCCTTCAATGTGGGAGACCATGAGCTGGGCAATAAATTGCAGGACGAATTTTTGGCGGAGTTCCACGAGAGCCTCAAAAACAAGGAGGATCACTGCCCCTGCCAGTCCAAGACCTGCAAGCACCACGGCCACTGCATGGATTGCGTGATGATACACCGGGCACACAGGGATCATATACCCGTGTGCTTGCACGATATGGTGAACGAACGCTTGGCCGCGCTCTGCGCCATTACGGAAAGCTCCGTTACGAGCGATCTGTGAGCGTATGGAGCATGTGGAGCACGGCTTTGAGCCGGTTTATGACGAGCGGTCTCAAATACTGATAGTGGGCACTATGCCCTCCGTGCTTTCGCGCAGGCAAAATTTTTATTACGGAAATCCCCAAAACCGTTTTTACGACGTGCTGAGCGGGCTGCTTGGCTGCCCTAAGCCGCAGACGGTGGAGGAGAAGATAAGCATGCTGCTATATAGTGGCATAGCGGTGTACGATGTGCTCAAATGCTGCGATATATCCGGCTCGGCGGACAGCAGCATAAAAAATGCCGAAGTGAATGATTTTTCGCCCATTTTTGAGACTGCTGATATAAAGCGTGTGTTTGCGAACGGGCGGACGGCTTACAAATATTATAGCAGGTTTGTGGGGGAGGCGGTCTGCCTGCCATCCACCAGCCCGGCCAACGCGGCCTTCGGTATGGACAGGTTGATGGATGAATGGAACGTGATTTTAGATTTTCTAGGTGGTGTCTGATATAAATATCGTTGTTTCGATAAGCCTTTTCTTTGTGGTTACGGTCATGTATATAGTTATAATAGACGTTTTCACGATACTGTTTCGCATAACCGGAATGACGGAGGAAAAAGCGCATTTTCAGGTGATATCCCTTCTTACAAACAGTGGCTTCACGACCAAGGAGAGCGAGGTGGTCGTAGAGGTGTTGGCGCGGCGTAAGCTGGCGCGTACCATAATGCTTTTCGGTTATGTTTTTTCTATAACGATAGTTTCTATGTTCATAAACATGGTGCTGGCGCTGCCAGTATCCGAGTTTGAATCCTTTTGGCCCTCGTTAATAATAGTTCCCTCGCTGTTTGCTCTGTTTTTATGGGTGAAGCGTAGGCCAAAGCTGAAAAAATATTTCAGCCTGAAGGTGGAAAGTTGGGGCAAGAAGGTGATATACGGCGGCAAGGACAACGCCATAATCTTGGTGGACATATTGCCGCGCGGCGAGATCGCCAAGGTTTATCTTAATAAATTGCCCGCAGGCATGGAGGGACGCTCTGTGGGAGGGTTCGGCTTGCAGGAAAAGTATGGAATACACCTTATCTTTGTGGATAGGGGCGGTGAGCTCATTCACGATACTTCGAAGGATACAGTGCTTATGGAGGGCGATATAATAGCCGTTTTCGGCAAAATAAAGGATATTGAAAAGCTTTTTGCCTATGCGGACGGCGAAAAAAAGACAGGCGTGGCCAAAGCGTGAAAGTAGCTGAAATCCACGTGATTGACAAGAGCGCCACGTCTGATATACTGTTTTAGTAGGGGTTGTCTTTTATTGTAAGGCTCGCCTAGGGGCGGGATTATTTATTTTTTCATAGGGAAAAGCAAAATGATAAAGAGAAGCTGCGGTACGTTAATGCACATCACATCCTTACCGTCACAATATGGTATAGGAACTTTGGGAGCGGAGGCATATAGATTCGCGGATTTTTTGAAGGATACCGGCCAGACATACTGGCAGGTGCTGCCGGTGAATCCAACTGGTTTTGGAAATTCTCCATACCAGTCATTTTCCACGTACGCGGGAAACCCCTACCTTATAGACCTTGATATGCTCTGTGAGCTGGGCTATTTGGAAAGAGAGGCCTACATTGGGCTGGATTGGGGCGAAGATGCGGAGACAGTTGATTATGGGAAGATATTTGCGCACAAATTCGATGTGCTTAAAAGAGCGGCGCGAAGTGCGCGGGAAAAAGAAATACCGGGCTACGAAGCCTTTTGCGAGGAGAACGGCTGGTGGCTCAGAGATTACGCGGTTTTCATGGCGGCAAAGCAGGAAAACGATATGCGCGAATGGACGCTCTGGGAGGACGAAGCGCTCCGGCGGCACGAGCAGGAGGCTGTCCAAGACTTCGCGGCTAGCCATGATGAGGAATTATTCTTCTGGCAGTTTACGCAGTATATATTTCACACGCAGTGGGACAAACTGAAGGAATATGTGAATAGCCTAGGCCTAATGTTTATTGGCGACATACCCATATACGTGGCGGGTGACAGCGCGGACGTGTGGAGCGCGCGGCATAATTTTTGCTATGATGAAGAGCTGGGGCAAATATGGAGCGCGGGTGTTCCGCCCGATTATTTTTGCGAGGACGGCCAGCTTTGGGGCAATCCCATATACAATTGGGAGGCCATGCGCGAGGATGGCTACAACTGGTGGATGAGCCGCCTGAGCTTTTTAAGCAGGGTATACGATGTAATAAGAATAGATCATTTCAGGGGGTTCGAATCCTATTATGTGGTGGATTTTGGCGAGGAGACCGCGCGGGACGGCCGGTGGATAAAGGGGCCGGGCGGTGAGTTTTTTGATATGCTCAAAAGCCGTCTGGGAGATCTGCATATAATTGCCGAGGATCTGGGCTTTCTTACCGAGGAGGTTCACGAAATGCGGCGGCGGGCGGGCTATCCCGGCATGAAGATATTGCAATTCGCCTTCGACGATACAGAAGCAAGCGACTATCTGCCATACAAATACGAATATAATTGCGTAGCCTACACGGGCACGCACGACAATACAACGCTAATGGGCTGGGTGGAGGATACGGACGCGCATACGCTGGAATACGCGCGTGAATACTGCGCACTCACGGAGGAAGAGGGTTATGTGTGGGGGCTTTTGAGAAATGTATACTCCAGTGTGGCCAATCTTTGCGTGGCGCAAATGCAGGATTTTTTAGAGCTGCCCTCGGCCGCGCGCATGAACGAGCCCTCTACGGTGGGCAAAAACTGGTGTTGGCGCGCTCCTGCGGATTATGACCGCCCGGAGCTTATTCATAAAATTAAAAGGATGGTGAGACTTTATGGAAGAGATCACTTATGACGTTAACAAGGCGAAGGAAGAGGTTTTTAAGAGCATCGAAGAAATTATAAGGATGGAGTTCCAAAAGGGTCTGAATGATGTAAACAAAAAGGAGCTCAATTTTGCCGTGTCTCGCGCGGTGGTGGATTATGTTTCGCTGCAATGGCGCAGATGCTTTGAAGAGGATGTGCGGCGGGCGTATTATTTTTCCGCGGAATACCTGATAGGCCGCATGGTTTTCCACAATCTTCACGCGCTGGGTATAATAAACGAAGTGAATGCCATGCTGAATCAGCGGGGCATGGATCTCGCCGAATTGCAGGACGTGGAGGCGGAGGTTGCCGTTATTGGCAACGGCGGGCTGGGGCGTCTGGCCGCTTGTTTTCTGGATTCGGCCGCCGTGCTGGGCAAACCGCTCACCGGCTACGGCATAAAATACCGCTACGGGCTATTCTACCAGAAGATAGAGAATGGTTTTCAGGTGGAGGTGGTGGACGATTGGGACAGCGATACGAACCCATGGTTTATGCGCAGGGATTCTGAGAGCGTGGAGGTTTCCTTCGCCAACCAGACGGTGCGCGCCGTGCCCTTCGATATGCCGGTAATAGGCTACCATTCCTCGCAGGTGAACACGCTGCGGCTGTGGCAGGCGGAGGCCATAAACGAGTTCGATTTCCAAAAGTTCAACGATGGAGACTATGCCGGGGCGGTGGAGGAGAAAAACCGCGCCGAAATGATAACGCACGTGCTGTACCCGAACGACAATACGCTGGCCGGAAAGCGGCTGCGCCTTAAGCAGCAGTATTTTTTCACCAGCGCGTCACTGCAGGATATGCTGCGCCACTACCGCCAAAAGCACCCGATGGGCGATATGGAGCGCTTCGTGGAGAACACCTCCATACAGCTAAACGATACGCACCCCGTGGTGGCCATACCCGAGCTTATCCGTTTGCTGATGGCGGGGGAATGCGACTTTGAAGAGGCCTTTGGCATCGCGCAGGAAATATTCAACTACACGAACCACACCATAATGTCCGAGGCGCTGGAGCGCTGGGATATTGGCCTGTTCCGCGATCTTTTGCCCGATGTCTATTCCGTAATAGAGAAGATAAACGCGCGGCTCATAAAGGAAATAGGCGAAAACTGTCCGGAGCGTGACAAGCTGGAAATACTGCACAACGGCGAGATACACATGGCCAGAATGGCTGTATATTGCAGCTCATACGTGAACGGCGTGGCCTATATACACACGGAGCTGCTTAAAAACCGCGAGATGCACGAATGGTATCAGCGCTATCCGGAGCGTTTTTTGAACAAGACGAACGGCGTGGCGCCCCGCCGCTGGCTGGCGCTTTGCAACCGCGAGCTGGCCGGGCTTTTGAACCAAAAGATAGGCGACGGCTGGATAAAGGATTTCTCGCAGATATCCAACATGGAAAAGTTTATTGAGGATGCCGCCTTTGTTATGAAGTTCAACGAAATAAAGCTTACGCGCAAAAAGAAGCTGGCGCAGTACATAAAAAAGCGCGACGGCTTCGAGGTGAACCCGCGCACTATATTCGACATACAGGTAAAACGGCTGCACGAGTATAAGCGCCAACTGCTGAACGCTTTTTCCATAATGGATATGTATTTCAAAATAAAGGACGGCGAGCTGAACCTCAGCCATCCGGTGAGCTTTATATTCGGCTCTAAGGCCGCGCCCGGATATTACAACGCCAAGAGCATAATAAAATACATAAACGAGGTGGGCGAGCTGCTGGAGCGAGACGAGGATGTAAAGGGCAAGCTGGCGGTGTACTTCGTTTCCAATTACGACGTACCATACGCCGAGAAGCTCATACCGGCGGCGGATGTTTCCGAGCAGATATCCACGGCGGGCACGGAAGCTTCGGGCACGGGCAACATGAAATTTATGATGAACGGCGCGGTGACGCTGGGCACCTACGACGGCGCGAACGTGGAGATATTCCGCGAGGCGGGCGAGGAAAACAACTACGTTTTCGGCGCACGGCTGGAGGAGATAGAAGCGCTTGCGGGCAGGTATGACGCGCGGGCTATATATGAATCGAACCCGCGTATAGCGCGCGTGGTCAACACTCTCATAGACGGCACGCTCTCAGACGACGGCACGGGCATGTTCCAAAACCTGTACAATTCGCTTGTTACGGGCGGCATTGAAAACGCCGATCGCTACAAGGTGCTGCTGGATTTTGAGGACTATACCGAAACAAAGCTGCGCGCCTTCAAGGACTACGAGGACAGGCTGGCCTTCGGGCGCAAATGCCTTTACAACATAGCGCGCTCAGGCATGTTCTCAAGCGACCGCTGTATAGCGGAGTACGCCAGCGAAATATGGAAGCTCTGATTTAGGTAAGCGCTGATTAATTCAGCGAGCGTGTCTTCGCGAGTATTTTTTTGCCTGTCTTTGCCAAAAAGCCTCGCCTTAGCTATGGCTAGGACTACGTTTTTTGACTGCGACATACAAAAAATCTTTCGCGAATCCAGCAACTTCATTTAATCAGCGCTTACCTAGATTTTGTGGTATTATATAGAGGTGGAGGTTTATGTGACCTCCGCCTCTTAACTTTTTTACCCCGTGAGGAGAGGTTCTCGAATATAGTGCGTTACCTCGTAAAAGTTAAGAAAAACGAGGAATTTTGGTCATATATTGGTATAATGCCGGTCGCTGTGGTTACAATAATTATGACCGCTATGTTCATGTTTCGGGGTTTGTTTGAGACGGTGCAGCAGACAGCCTTTGGTGCTGATGATGGTGAAATGATAGAGAGTGACGGAGGATTATGATAGAACTTGATAAGATAAACAGTATGCTGGACGAAATAGCGGAGAAACTGCCCAAGGAGATATACGAAAAGCTCAACGGCGGCATCGTGCTTTCGCCCGACGTGAAATACCACCAGCAGGCGCGCAACAACGATCTTTATATAATGGGCGAATATCACCGCGACACGATGATGGGCAGGTATATAATGATGTACGGCGGCTCCTTTCAAAAAATGTATGGAGAGGCTTCGGAGGCTGTGATGAAGCGGGAGCTTGAAAAGACGCTCAAGCACGAATTTGTGCATCATGTAGAGTCGCTAGCGGGCGAGGTGGATCTTGAGATAGAGGACGCAAAAAGGCTGCAAAGGTACAGAGAACGGGGATTTTGAGCCATGTTCCAAAAGGATTACGTGCTTAGACAAATTGAATTGCTGGGTGGAGGGTTAGCGAAAATGCTGAATTTAAAATCGAACTATAATCCGCTAGATACCATGATAACGGAGAGCGGCGAGCTTTCGGGCGAGGCCTATCTTTCATACACGCTGGACACCATGGTTGCGGAGGGAAAAATAAACGAGGCGGAGGATCTGCTTTTCGAAAATATAACGGAGCACCCGCGCGCCGAATACCTGAAGGTGGCGCTGGATTTTTACACAAGGCTGGCCGAGATGGACGAGGCGGAGCTTGCCAAAAACGATTTTTCGCAGCAGGAGATATTGGACGGGCTGACAGAGGTTCGCTCGATATGCGGCAAGGCGGGCATAAAAGAGGAATGAGATGTGCGTTGCGGAAACTAAAAAAGGCGCCGCTAGAGGAGCGACGCAGCATGATATAACGATTTGGAGGGGCATACCATACGCGCGTCCGCCGGTGGGCGAGCTGCGGTTTCGGACTGCGCAGGAGGCGGAGCGATGGAGCGGCGTGCTGGACACCACGCGATTCGGAAATGTTTGCCATCAGGACTACCCGCAGGGCAGCGCCTCGGAGGATTGTCTTACGCTGAATATATGGAAGCCGGCGGGGAAGAGTTTGCCCGTGCTGTTTTTTATACACGGCGGTTCGTTCTGTCAGGGTGCGGGCAGTGACGGCGAGTTTGAGGCAAGCCTGCTTGCGCGTGAGACGGGCGCGGTGGTGGTGACTATAAACTACCGTCTGGGCGTGTTCGGCTTTATGGATTTTTCCATTGTGGATGAACGCTTTGCGCCCAACTGCGGCTTTACGGATATAATTGCCGCGCTGAGGTGGACGCATGAGAATATAGAGGCCTTTAGCGGAGATCCGAACAACATAACGGTGTGCGGTCAGTCCGCAGGGGCCTATTGCTCTTGTGCGCTGGCGCTGTGTTCTGCGGCGCGGCCCTACATTTCCAAGGCCATAATGATGAGCGGCGCGCCCACGCTGCTGCAATCTCGAGCTACGGCACAGGATATAGCGCGCAAATATTTGCGGCAGGCGGGAATAGAGAGCGTGGAGCAGCTAAGAATCGCACCCGCCCAAAAGCTGCAGGCGGCGCAGCGCGGCTTTGCGCATAAGAGCGGCCTTGGAGCGGCCACCTTCTCGCTGGTGGTGGACGGCAAGCTCATAGAGGATCACCCCATACCGCTGGCGGCGCGCGGCGCGGGAAGGGATATACCCATGCTGATAGGCACCACGCGGGAGGAAATGTCCTTCTTGTTTGTGGAGCGGCTCAAAAACGTTATAGAGATAGGCGACGTTTTTAGGGACGGAGCTTCCGCCGAGGAGGGCGAGGTCGCGGCGCGCATATCCGGCGCTTACGAAAGATATGGGAAGCGCGGGCGCAAGATGCTGATGTCCGATCTTGTTTTTCGCATGGCCGGCGTATGGTTTGGCGAGGCCTACAGCCGCCATGCCCCCACCTTTATGTACCGTTTCGACTATGAGACGGCGGCGGCGCGCATATCCGGCCTGCACGCTTTTCATTCCACCGATATACCGTTTTTGTTCGGCAACTACAGCCGTGGCATAACGCGGCCCATATTTTGGCTTTCGCCTTTGCGCGGCCGCATAAAGCGAATAAGCCGTGAGCTGCGCGCGGATTTCGCCACATTCATGCGCACGGGAGAGCTGCCCTGGGAACCTGTGCGCGAAGCCCACACGCCGGGCAAGTGCTATGGCCGCAGCTGCGGGATAGAGCAGGTGGTGGCACCCGAGGTGAGGCAGGCCTACGAGGGCAGCGAATTCCAGCGCAGGAGCATGGCGGGTGAGGAAAATATTTAGGTAAAATATGTGAAGTTTTGAAGCTTTATGGTATCATAGAATGCGACAAGATGATTTTACCGGGGAGGCGCAGGTGTTTTTATGATTGGATATGTTAGCAGATACACGCCCGTGGAAGTGCTGGAGGCTTTCGGAATAGAATCGGCTGTTATGGAGCTGGATCTTGAGCATACCGCGGGCGCGGATGAATATATAAGAAACGTGTGCGGCTACGCTAAAGCCGTATTGCTGGCCGGTCTGCGCGGCGGCTACGAAGCGCTTGTGCTGCCCGGCTGCTGCGAATCTTTGCGGCGGGTGGCTGATGTGCTGGAGCAGGAGGCAGGCGTTAAAATATACCGCTTGGCGCTGCCCAAGGTGAGCGGCGAGGAAGCGGAGCGGCAATTCGCGCGCGAAGTTAAGGGCTTTATACAGCGGCTGGCGGTGGATACGGGCAAGGGATTCGATATGGAGTGCTTTGTGGCGGCCATCGCGCGGGGCAAGGCAGAGCCTCCGCACGAGCATATAGCGGCGCTGGGCGCCTGCCTGCCGGACTGGGTGACGCCCGTGTTCGAAGTGGACGGAACCATTTCGGCCGTGGATTACAGCTGCTCCAACATGCGGAGGCATTTTGACGATGTGAACGCGCGCGGCGAGGATGGGCGCAGTGTTATAGACTGGTACGCGGCACAGCTTTTGTGCCAGCTTCCCGTGCTGCACGCGGGCGAGACGGACAGGGCGAGGGTGTACGCGGCAAAGGGAACAGAGGGAATACTGCATCACAGCGCGGCGCATTGTGATTTTTACGGCATGGCGCAGGCCGAAATGGGCGCGCACCTGCCTGAGCTGGAGCTTGAAACGGAGTTTTCCGCTTCGGGAAGGGCGCAGGCGGCATCGCGCATACAGTCATTTTTGGAGTCCAACGGCTGGCTGGCCGGCGCTCTCGCGGCGGGAAGCACGCAGCCCAAGCGGCGTAAGCGGAATGGCTACTACGTGGGCATAGATAGCGGTTCGGCCAGCACAAACGCCGTTATACTGGACGTGGCGGGCAATATTGTGGCCAAGGGCAGCCTTTCCACCGGCGAAAAATGCCAGCAGAGCGCCAAGATATTGGTGGATGTGCTGCTAAAGCAAAAGGGTATAGACCGAAGCTTGGTTTGCTATACCGTGGCCACGGGCTACGGCAGGAATGTGCTGCCGGATATAGACAGGGACATAACGGAAATAACCTGCCACGCTAAGGGCGCAAGCCACATATTTCCGGGCGCGGCCACGGTAATAGACGTGGGCGGGCAGGATTGCAAGGTGATAAAGCTGGATGGCGAGGGCGGCGTGACCGATTTTCTCATGAACGATAAATGCGCGGCGGGAACGGGTCGCTTCATGGAAATGATGGCCGAAAAGCTGGGGATTCCCATAAACGGCTTGGGCGCGGCCGGCCAGGCGTGGGAAAAGGACGTCAGCATAACCAGCACCTGCGCGGTTTTTGCCGAGTCTGAGGTGGTTTCGCTGCTGGCGGAGGGAACGGCCATTGCGGATATAGTGCACGGCATAAACGGCTCGGTGGCAAACAAGCTGCTGGCTATGGCGGTGCGCGAGGATTGCTCTGGTCCCTTTGTTATGACGGGCGGCGTGGCGCAGAACGCGGACGTGGTGAGCGCGCTTTCGGAGCGGCTGGGCGAAGCGGTGCTGGTGCCGGAAGAGCCGCAGCTTACGGGAGCGCTGGGCGCGGCGCTGTTCGCGCTGGAGTCCGTTTGATACCCTGCATAATCAATCCTCACACAAGTATGTGAGCGGAGTTGAAAATCGGGCTCGCCATGGGTGCGGTCATCTGAATAAAATAGAAAATAAACCAAAATTTTGATCAAATAAGGGAACAAAAGACCATCGGTAAGCGACTAATTGATATAGTGGTAGGGCGCGGCCGTATGCCTTTGGCGCCCGCCGGATATATTGTGAACAAATTGTTATAAAATCTTTAGATTGTGATGACAGGAAGTTCATTTTTGGGGTATAATATGGATGGTATTATAGCTTAAGAGATTTGAAAATTTATGCTAAAGCGAAGAGAGGTTTTATCAATGAAGAAATTTGCGAAAATTACGAGTTTGGCGGTTGCGGGTTTGATGTGCGTGACAATATTTGCGGCCTGCGGAGACAAGAATGTGGAAGCGCCTACGGATTCTCCCGAGCCTATACAGACCACGCAGTCTACACCCATGCCGGCGGAAACGCCCACGCCGCCGCCCACGCCTTCGCCCTCTCCCACACCCACGCCCGAGGCCACGCCCTCTCCCACGCCTGAGGCCAGTGCCAGCGCAAGCTCCAGCAGCGGTCCAATGAAGCTGAAGGATGAAAACGCGGAGGTAACAAAGGTGCAGGAGCGTTTGGAGGAGCTGGGCTATCTTGATAAGGTGACGGGCTATTACGGTACGGATACGGAATCTGCCGTGAAAAAGTTCCAGAAGAAAAACGATCTGGATGCGGACGGCATAGTGGGCAGCGGAACCAAAAAGGTGCTGTTCTCTGAGGACGCCAAAAAAGCAGGCTGATAGCACTATACGGTAAAGAAACAAGGCGGCGCGCGGTTTGTTTGCGCCGTCTTTTTTGTGCCTCCAAAGCTGGCACTTATCTCTGCGGCGAGATTTTTCAAAAAAATGTATGAAATTGTTCCCACAAATTTCTTGACAGCGGCTTGGGGGATGGTATAATCAAAATAACATAGGTGAAGCCGTGTGCAAGGCGTCTTTAAAAAGGCGTTCGGCTATACCAATCATAATATTTATTGCAGCGCTACAAAAACTCCAAAAACGAAAGGAAAATCAAACAATGTCAAAGAGATTAGTAGTGGGAGCGGATCCGGCCGGATATGACCTCAAGGAGAGCGTAAAAGCCTATTTGGAAGACAAGGGTTACGAGATAGTTGACGTGGGCATGCCTTCGCCGGATGCGCCGATGGACTATTATAACGTGGGCGCCAGAGTGGGCGAAAAGATATCCAGCAAGGAATTTGAGCGAGGCTTGCTGTTTTGCGGAACGGGCATGGGCGTGAATATAGTTGCAAACAAGTTCCAGGGCGTATACTGCGGCCTGTGCGAGAGCGTTACAACGGCGCGCCTCTGCAAGATAATAAACAACTGCAACGTGCTTTCCATGGGTGGATTTTTGATAGCGCCCCAGCTTGCCTACATGATGGTGGACGCATTCCTCGAAGCCGAATTTTCACAGGGATTCCCGCCGGCAGATCCTGAATTTTTGCAGGGCTGCTATTGCGCAATACAGGAAACCGAGAGAGAATGGATGAAATAATATTGATTCCAGATAAAAATATCAAAAACAGGATTGCGCGTGATTTAAAACAGATGTTTTAAATCGGAATTGGTATAATACCATCTAAAGCGTGAAAATTGCCGCCGCGTACTTCAAAAACGCGGCGGTTTTAATTTTCAACAAAATATAAAAAATTGTAAATGGTATAATTGCGCAATTAAAAATTATCGGATATAATTATATTAAATTTAAAAACGATTGATTTCGCTTTGCGGAATTAAATCATATACGGAACTGGAGAAAATCGTTATGCGGTTATTAACAAGATCGGATTTTGACGGGTTGGCGTGCGGAGCGCTTTTGAAGGAGCTGGGGATAATAGATTCATGGAAATTTGTGCATCCCAAGGATATACAGGACGGCCTGGTGGATGTGCGGGTGGATGACGTATTGGCGAACGTGCCTTACGCCGAGGGATGCAAACTCTGGTTCGACCATCACTCCAGCGAGAGCGAGAGGCTAGGCAAGTATGTTGATTTCGAGGGCGAAAGCCGTCTGGCGGACAGTGCCGCGCGCGTGATATTCGATTATTACGGCGGAGCGGAGCGCCTGCCCCACTTCGTGGAAATGGTGAAGGCCGTCGATAAGGTGGACGCCGCCAAGCTGACCGTGGACGAAATATTGAATCCGTCGGGCTGGGTGCTGCTGGGCTTCATAATGGATCCGAGAACCGGCCTTGGAAGGTTCCGTAACTTCAGAATAAGCAATTACGAGCTTATGGAGACGCTTATAGACGCCTGCCGTACGCAGGATATAGATGAGATACTGGAAAATCCGGATGTAAAGGAAAGGGTGGAGCTGTATTTCGAGCAGGACGCGCTGTTCAGAGAAATGGTGAAGGAGCACACGCGCACCCAGGGCAACGTTATAATATCCGATCTGCGCAACGTGGAACCCATATATGCGGGCAATCGCTTTGTGGTGTACAGTCTGTACCCGGAGCAGAATATATCCATGTGGGTTGTGGATGGACGCGGCAAGCAAAACTGCCCCATAGCGGTGGGTTACAGCGTTATAAACCGCAGCTCTAATACGGATGTGGGTGCGCTGATGCTGAAATACGGCGGCGGCGGACACAAGCAGGTTGGTACCTGCCAGGTGCCTTACGAGGATGCGGATAGAGTTATTGAGGAGCTGGCCGCTAAGATGAACGCGGATGGCTGATATTATGTGAAAAACGAAAAAGAACGGATGCACCGTTCTTTTTTTAACTATGAGAAAATGTGCCTATGGGGTGCAAATATTTGCAAACTACGTAAAAAATTTATAAATACTGTACAAATTGCGATTTTAAATATATAATATTAAAAATCGGCTTTGAGTCGTGATGTGTGGTGAAAAGCGTATATACTCCGCTTGCGGCAATGTAATGTTGACTGCGTGGCGAATGCGCCTTTGGGCGGAGGGCTTATGTGTATGGGTGTGCGCGTGGCTTATGAAATATACTATTTATTAATAATCTGATATATTTTGGGTCAAAAAAGTTGCGCCGCTTTACATAACAGATCATATATATTATACTTTAATAGGATACTGCAGAAGTGGTTTATATTGTGCAAAAAGAGCGGGTACACTGGAGTGAGAGGCGTTATTTCGAAGCTTTTACATAAATTTTCGGCAAGCAAACGTGCTTATGTTTGTGTGTTTGTCCTTTTTGTGCTTGTGCTTTATATGACGGGCTGCGGAGCTTCGGGGGACGCGCTGGATCAGTTGGCTTCGGGAAGCTCGGGCGAAAGCGCGGCAGATTCGGGCGGCGGAGCGCCGGCGGCCAAGGGAAGCTGGGACGCTACGCCCAAGATAGCGGCGCCGGAGGCTGCGGGCAGCGAAGTGCTAGCTGATGATAAGGGTCTTTTCACGATAGACGTTTCCAACAAGGCGGACGGTTACTTCATGGTGAAGTACGAGGGCGATAACCAGAGCGTCAAAATACAGGTGAAAAACAGTAACGGCAAGCAGGATTACCTATACGATCTCTCGCCAGATAAATATGGAACTTACGAGGTTTTTTCCTTTCCGCTGGGTGACGGAAGCTACAAGATAGGCGCGTACGAGAGTGCCCCGGATGGGAAATATTCAAGGGCGGTGGAAGAGGATGTGGAAGTTTCGATATCCGATCAAGCCAAGCCGTTCTTGTATCCGATACAAAACATATACTTCACGGAAAGCAGCAATGCCGTGAAAAAAGCTTCGGAGCTGGCGGCTTCGGCAAACGATGAGATAGGCGTTATAGAGAATATATTCAAATTTGTTGTGGATAACGTAAAATACGACGAAACTATGGCGCAGAAGGTCATAAACGGCGAGATAACCGCGGGCTATATACCCGATCCGGATAGGACGCTAGCGTCGCTGACCGGTATATGTTACGACTATGCTTCGCTTATGGGAGCTATGCTGCGCTCGCAGGGCATTCCGGCCAAGATGGCCGTGGGCTATGCGGACGGCGTGTATCACGCCTGGCTGCTGGTTTTTTCGGCGGAGACGGGCACGGTGAGCAAGGTCATAAACTTTGACGGCGCGAACTGGTCGCTCATGGACCCCACTTTTTCGGCGACGTCCGGCCAGATGGCGGATTTTGTGGGAAGTGGAACGCAATACGATCAATTGTATGTATATTGAGGCGAAAAGGAGATTGATTTGAGTATGGCAAAGAAAAGAATGCTTTCCGACGGTGAGTTGTCGGCCTTTTGCGAACAGCTGGCATTCATGATAAAAGCCGGCATTTCCTTGCAGGAAGGGCTGATGCTGCTGTGCGAGGATACCAAAAATGCCAGAGGAACGGATATTTCGGGGCGGCTGCTTGAGAGTGTGGAAAACGGCAGTTCGCTTGCGGACGCGCTAGAAACCTCGGGCGAGTTTCCGCATTACATGATAAACATGGTGGAGATAGGCGAGACCTCGGGCAGGCTGGAGGCCGTGCTGGATTCGCTTCGTATATATTACGAAAGGAACGAATCCATTTCAAAGAGCATAAGGAGCGCGGTGACCTACCCGCTTGTTATGATAGTGATGATGCTTGTGGTGGTGCTCATAATAATAATTGAGGTGCTGCCCGTGTTCCAGGGCGTTTTCGAGCAGCTTGGCAGCGAGCTTTCACCCTTCGTGCAGGGCATACTGAGCTTTGGGCAGGCAGTGAGCCAATATTCGGTGGCTATAATCGCCGTGCTGGCCGCCATCGTGGTGGTGTTCATAATACTGCGCAACACCGAAAAGGGCAGGCGTGCGCTGGCTTCCATTTCGGAGGGAATGTTCAGAAAGGTGAACGATTCTCTTATATCGGGCAGGTTTGCTTCGGCCATGGCGCTAATGATGGGAAGCGGCATGGATGTGGATCAATCGCTTGATATGACGGAGCAGCTCATAGACAACAATAAAACAAAGCAGAAGATAGAGAATATAAAGAGCGACATGCTGGGCGGAAAGGGCTTTGCGGAAGCCATGGTGGATTCCGGGCTGTTTTCCGGGCTGTATGGCAAGATGATAACGGTGGGCTTTAAAACGGGCGCGCTGGACGAAGTGATGGACAGGATAGCAAAGCACTATGAAGAGGAGACGAACAGGCGGATAAATGCCTCGGTGGCGGCAATAGAGCCGACTCTGGTGGCTATACTCTCGCTGGTGGTGGGGCTGATACTGTTGGCCGTTATGCTGCCGCTTATGGGGGTAATGTCCGCAATAGGATAAACGGGTGCCACTTATGGGAAAAGCGTTTACAAGCCGTAACAAGCAAAAAAACAGTATATTCAAGTTGCTGCTGCCCGTGCTGCTCTTCGTTATGATAGTGGTCGTGGTGCTGGTTGGCGTGCAAAACGTTTCCACCAGCGCAAGCGAGGAACGGCTCGCGGCAATGGAGCAGGCGGTGCTGCGCACGGTGGTGCAGTGCTATGCCATAGAGGGCAGATACCCAAGCAGTCTGGCTTATTTGGAGGACAATTACGGTCTTATAATAGACGACGAAAGATACATATACCACTATCAGGTATACGGCGCCAATCTGTTGCCGGGTATAGCGGTATTTGCTAAAAAATAGAGGACGATATGGAAAATGGAAAGCAGCACATAACCGATATAGTTTTCGTTCTTTCGCTGTTCTGCGTGTTCGCGGTGCTGGCGCTGTTTGTTGTGGTGATGGGCGCGAACGTGTATAAGGGCATATCCGTAAATATGTCCGAAAATTACAACGCGCGCACCTCCGTTACATATATAACGGAAAAGATACGCCAAAACGACAGCGGAGGCAGTATAAGCGTGGAAAGTGTGGGCTCTTCAAGCGCGCTGGTGATCGCGCAGGATATAGAGGGGGAGCTTTACGAGACGTGGATATACGTTGCGGACGGCAACCTCAACGAAACTATGGTGCGCGAGGGCACGAGTGTGAAACCGGGCGATGGGCAGACCATAATGAATCTTCAAAGCATGGAGCTGGAAAAAACGCAGGGTGGAGCTATTTCGGTTTCCGCTGTTGACAGCGAGGGCAACAGCTTTGATAGTATGGTATACATGAAGAGCGGCGGAGAATGATGTATGGGCAATAATTCCTCAAAAACAAAGCTGGTTCTTATAGAACTCATAATCATTATATTGTTTTTCTCCATCGCGGGTGGGGTGTGCGTTAATATTTTCGCGCAGGCGCGTGTTTTGAGTATGAGAAGCACAGAGCTTACCAACGCCACGCTGGCCGCGCAAACGGCGGCTGAGCTCATTCGCGGCGCGGAGGACGAGCAAGCGGTGCTGGAGCAGAGCTATCAGAAAAAGGAAGGCGGCTTCACGGCGTTTTTTGACGATGGCTGGGCGGCAGTGCAGGACGTAAACGCGAAATACAGAATGGATATAGACATGGAAGAGAGCGGCGGACTTTTGACCGCTTATATATCTGTAAATAGATCGGAAGACGAAATATATTCGGTCACCGTTAAAAAGTATTTGGGAAAGTGAGGCGGAAATAGGCATGAACAAGGGTGAACAGGGCATGAGCACGGGAACGGGCGGCATATCCATATTGGCTATATTTGTTGTGCTGTGTCTTACCACACTGGCCACGCTTTCACTTGTTTCCGCGCGAGCAGACTTTGGACTGGCCGAAAAAACATCGCTGTCCGCGCAGGAATATTACGCGGCTGATGCATCTGCCGAGGAGCAGCTGGCCGGCATAATGGCCGCGGCAGGCGGTGCGGACTGGCAGGCGGCCATAGAGGCTGAGGGTGCCGCATTAGAAGTAAAAGAGGGCTTTGCACTGGCGAGCTATAGTGTTAAAATAAATGATATAAAGACTCTTGATGTGACTCTTGAATTGACTTTGGATGAGACCGGTGTGCCGACGGGCGAATTTAGCCGAAGGAGCTGGAACACCAGGGTTGACGTGCCGGACGAACCCGCGCAGGGTCTTAACGTATTTACAACACTGGGTTAGCGCCCGGTGCCGAGGAGTGGATGAACCTATGATAGATGCCGAACAAATTTTGAAGCTGGCGGCGGAGAAGGAAGCTTCCGATATATTCATAATAGCGGGCCTCCCTGTTTCGCTCAAGGTAAACAACCAAATAGAACGCTTTGGGGAAGAACGGCTCATGCCGGAGGACACGGAGCGCATAATACACGAAATATACGGCCTGGGTCAAAGAAGCCCGGACAGGGCGCTGCACACCGGCGACGATGATTTTTCGTTTTCGCTGCACGGTCTGTCACGTTACCGCGTGAGCGTATACCGCCAGCGTGGTTCGCTTGCGGCTGTTGTTCGCGTAATAGTGTTCAGCCTGCCCGATCCCTCTGTGCTGGGCATACCGGAGATCGTGCTGGCGCTGGGCAATAAGCCTAAGGGTATGGTGCTTGTGACAGGGCCTGCGGGCAGCGGAAAATCTACCACGCTGGCCTGCATAATTGACATTATAAACAAGACGCGCAACGCGCACGTCGTGACGCTGGAAGACCCCATAGAATATCTGCACCGTCACGAGCAAAGCATTATAAGCCAGCGCGAGATAGTGACGGATACGGAGACCTACGCCGTTGCGCTCCGCGCGGCGCTCCGCCAGGCGCCAGATGTAATACTGCTTGGAGAAATGCGCGACCACGAGACGATAAGCATAGCCATGACGGCGGCGGAGACCGGCCATTTGGTCATATCCACGCTGCATACAATGGGCGCGACGAACACGATAGACCGCATAATAGACGCATTTCCGCCCAATCAGCAGGGGCAGATACGTGTTCAGCTCTCCATGGTGCTGCAGGGCGTGGTTTCACAGCAGCTCATAACAACACAGGACAAAAAGGTGGTTCCCGCCTTTGAGGTGATGCTGGTGAACACTGCCATAAGAAACATGATACGCGAATCCAAGACGCATCAGATAGACACGGCCATATTCTCCGGTATGAACGAGGGAATGATAAGTATGGACAGCAGCCTTTTGCAGCTCTACGAAAAGGGCGTGGTAACGGCGGAGGAGATATTGACACACAGCATGTCTCCCGATATGCTGCAGAAAAAGATGAACAGATAGGCTCAAAATATATTCCGTCAAGCAGAATGACAGAAAGGGTGTAGTCGTGAAGAAAAAGGTACTGAAGGTGCAGATGCTGGGTGGTTTTGAGGTTACATACGCAGATATACCTATCATTACAAAGGATGCAAGAAACAGCATGCTCACGCAGTTGCTTCAATATCTGCTTGTGAACAGAAACAAGATGGTTTCGCAGGACGAACTTATAAACGTGCTGCTTGGCGATGACGATATGAGCAACCCGGCCGTAACTCTAAAGAACATAGTGTACAGGCTGAGAAAGCTGCTTGATGCGGGCGGGGTGGAGAAGGAATGCGTTATATACAAGCGCAGTGCATACGGTTTTTGCACGGATATCCCCTGCGATATAGACATAGAAAAATTTGCCGCCATAGTGGGCGAAATACGCGGCAAAGAGCTTTCGGACAAGGAATGCTACTCGCTTTGCTTTGAGGCTATGGATCTATTCAAGGGTGAGTTTTTGCTTAAGATATCGGGCGAGCCATGGGTGATGAAAAATTCGCTTACCTATCAGGATATGTATCTTTATGTGCTGGGTAAAGCGTTTGAGATAGCGGAGCGCACCGGCCAGTATGAAAGCATGCTGCCGCAGCTCAAAAAAGCCTCCGAGATATACCCTTATGAGGAGAGCGTGTACCTCATGCACATATCCTGCCTGCATCAGTTGGGCATGGTGAAGGAGGCGGTGGCCGAATACGAACTGGTGACGGCCATATTGTTCGATGACCTCGGCATTGGGCCTTCGGATAAACTGCGCAGTTTGTACGCCAAGATAACGGACGGCTTGCAGCAGGTGACCGAATCCATAGTGGATATACGCAATAAAATGAACGACATGGCCACTGAGAAAGGCCCGTTCTTCTGCAATCTGGAAACATTTGCGAACATATATCAATTTGCTGTGCGGCACATGGACAGGAGCGGAAAATCTGTGTTCCTAATGCTGTGCTCGCTAAACGAGGCGGACGATTCGCCGCTAAAGAGCGGCAACCGTCTAAAGAAGGTGGTTTCGGCGATGCGCGAGGCGGTGAAGCTCACCTGCCGCAAGGGCGATGTCTACACGCGCTACAGCCCCACGCAGTTTTTGCTGATGCTAATGGAGATAAGGCAGGAGAATTGCGATGTGGTAGCGGGCAGACTGCGCAGGAATTTTTATAAGCAGCCCAAAATGGGCAGAATAAACATAAGCTGCCGCAGCATTTCGGCCGCCGACATGGACATAATAATGGAAGAGGAAGACGCGCTGAACAGCCAGCCTGCTTGGCAGAGCGAAAAAGCGTAACATACGATATAATATAATACGATGTGAAAAAGCCTGCCGCAATGAACGTTTTTTGCCGGTGGGCTTTGATATAATACAGGCAGTAAAATTTGGCGAGGAGATCTTTTTTATGGCAGTGACCTTTATACTCGGCCGTCCGCGCAGCAGGCGCGAGGATGCGCTGGTGGGTAAAATACGCGAGATGGCGGCGGGCGACCCGCTCTTTCCCGCGCTTGTCATAGTGCCGCCGCAGGCCACCTACGCGACCGAGTGTATGCTTATGGACAGGCTGGGAACGGCCGGGCTCATGGGGGTGGACGTGGCCAGCATTTCGCGCGTGGCGCAGAGAATAAGCGAAGAGGTGCACGGCATAGGCGCGAAGCTCATAGGAAGCGCGGGCAAGAGCATACTCATAAAAAATATACTGGACGGCCGAGGCGAGCTCTTGAGCTCTTTCAGCGGCCTCAGGAAGAGCGCCTCGCTTCCCGCGCTGCTGGATAGCGTGGTAACGGAGCTAAAGCAGCTGTGCATAACGGCGGAGGACCTTGAGGCGTTGGCCGCGCGGGGTAACCCCAAGTTTGCCGACATAGCCTATATATACCGCGAGCTGGCGCGGCTGACGCAGGGCTACGCGGACACGGAGGATCGCTTGGCCGCCGCCGCCGCCCACATAGCCGAGGCGGATTTCATAAAGCGGGCGCACGTTTTTATACACGGGTTCGATATGTACAACCAGCAGACGGTAAATTTTATAACCGAAATAATGCGCACGGCGCAGAGCACCACTATGACCTTTCTCTCCGCTCCGCAGGGCGCGCGTGACGCGGCGGTATACGGTATATGCGACGAAAACCGCAGGAGGTTTTACGAGGCCGCGAAAGAGCTGGGGCTGGACGAGCAGACCGTGACGGCGGACGAGGCGGTGAGCTCGGACGTGCTGCACATACGCGATAATATTTTCGCGCACCCGGCGGCGCGCTCCGGCGCGGCCAAGGACGTGAGCATTTCGGCCGCCTGCGACAAACGCGAGGAGGTGGACGGTGTGGCCGCGCAGATAGCCTTCCTTGCCAAGGAACGCGGCTATGCATTTGCGGATATGGCCGTGGTGTGCGGCAATGCCGAAAGCTATCTCCCCCTATTGCGCAGGCGCTTGGCGCTGGCAGGCATACCCTGCTACACGGGTGAAAAGCGCGGGCTGGCGCAGAGCGCGGCGGCGGATTTTGTGCTGGGTGCGCTTTTGCTTTCGCGCGGGCGGCTCAAAAAAGATGAGCTGCTAAAGCATGCCGCCACGGGTTTTTGCGCGCTTTCCGCCATGCAGTGCGCGCGGCTCAAGAATTACGCCTACGAAAACATACGCGACGGCTTCGCTTTTTTGAAGGAGTTTGAGGGCGAGGCGGAGGCTGCGCGCGCGGTGCTCATGCAGCCCATCATGCGCCTGAGGGAGGCCGCAAAGAAGGCGGTCACGGCGGCGGATTCCGTGCGCTGTGTGCAGGGCTATCTAGCCGAGTTGGATTTTCGCGGACGCGTGGAGAGCGCGGCGAGGGATATGCGAGCGGCCGGGCTGCTGGAGAGCGCGGACTATGCGGAGCAGGCCTATGAGCGCCTTATGCGTCTTTTGGAGCAGGTGGCGGAGCTGCCCGGGCTGAATTGCTCGGGCGGGGCGCTGGCGCGGCTGCTGCGGGCGGGGCTGGCGGCGGAGAGCATAAGCATAATACCACCGGCGGCGGATGAGGTGCTGTGCGGCGATATTGCGGGCACCTATCTTCCCGATGTGAAGATATTGTTTGTGCTGGGCATGAACGAGGGCGTTATACCAAACTACACTCGCGCGCCCGACGTGCTTACCGAGGAGGAACGCGAGCTCATATTGGGAGATATAGCCGGTCTCAAGCACACGGGCAGTGTGGACAAGCAAAAGCTGGCCGTAATGAAGGCGCTGTCCCGTCCGCGCGAAAAGCTTTTCTTGAGCTATGTGAAGGAGGGGGGCGCGCAGCCCTCACCGCTGTTGGAGCGGGTGCGCTCCATATTTGAGACCGTGCGCGAAAACGATATGAGAAAAGTCGCGGCAATGCTTAAAATAAACGCGGTGGATATGGCCGTGGCGGGCATACGTGCCGCTATGGACGGCGCGGGCGGGCAGCGCGACCGCGCCGTTGACGCCGCGCTGACATCGCCCGAATGCGAGGGCGAAATAAACGCCGCGCTGGCCGAGATGCGGCGGGAGAGCCGCGCCGCGTCCATTGCCGGCCATACATCTATATACGGCGAATTCAAGGCCTCGGCCACGCGGGTGGAGAGCTATTTTTCCTGTCCGTACAAGCATTTCTTGAACTATGGCATACGCGCAAACGCGCCGCGCGAGCACACTGTGGATAGCCTGGACGCGGGCAGCTACGCCCATAGCGTGCTGGATATGGCGGCCAAGGCGGTGGCGCAGAGCGGCCTTTCGTGGAAGGAGCTGCCCGAGGAGCGGTTCGCGGCGATAATGGACGAATGCGTGGAGCGCGCGCGTGAGGCACAGCCCAAATTTTTGCTGAACCGCCACAACGCGGCCGTGCTGCAGGCGGTGGAGCGCGACGTCAGAGTGACGGCGGACATGATTCTTCGCCAGTGCAAGGCGGGCGAGCTTACGCCGGTTGTAACGGAGCAAAGCTTTGACGTGGAGGGCGTGCAGGGCGTGGTGGACAGGATAGACTGCGCCGAGCTGGACGGCAAAAAATATTTCGCCATAGTGGACTACAAAACGGGCGCGCGGGACTTTGATATAAACCGCCTGCTGGCGGGTGTGGATATGCAGCTCGTGATATACATAATGGCGGCGCTTCAGCTGCTGGGCGAAGAATATGCCTTCGCCGGGGCTAATTATATGCGCGTGTATGGCGCGCTGCGGGAGCGGCAGGCGGCGCTGGAGCCGCTTTACCGTATGCGCGGCATAATGGGCGCGGCGGCGGACGCGGCGGCGGCGCTCTACGGCACGGCGGGCAAGAATTCGCTCTTTGCGGTTAACGGGCAGGTAAAGAAGGACGGCGAATATTACAGCAGCGTGGAAAAACGCTATTTTCCGCCCGAACAGCTTGGCGTGCTGGTGGATTACGTGAAGAGCCTTATAGCGCGGGCAAGGCGCGAGGTTATGGCGGGCGAGAACGCCATTTCGCCCGTGTTTGACGCGGCGGGAAGTAAAGCCTGCGAATATTGCGATTATGCTGGGGTGTGCATGCTGGACGAGGGCGACCCCCGGGCGCGCATAAGGCGTGTGGGCACGCTCTCCAAGGAGAAGGCGCTCTGTGAGATGCGCGCTGTAATGGGGGAAGAGCTATGAGGTATACTGAAAAACAGATCCGGGCGATAGAGACGGACGGCGGCGCGGTGCTGGTCGCGGCGGCGGCGGGCAGCGGCAAGACCAGCGTGCTGGCGCGCAGGGTGGCGAGGCTGGTGGAGGAGGGCGCGGACATTCGCGCCATGCTGGTGATGACGTTCACTAACGCGGCGGCGGCCGAAATGAAAACGCGCATAGCGAGGGAGCTGGCATCGGCGGCGGCCGAGCGGGGAGACGGCAGGCTGATGCAGCAGTCGGAGCTGGCCGGGGTGGCGGACATTTGCACCTTCCACAGCTTTTGCGCAAAAACAGTGCGTGAAAACTACGCGATAACAGGCGCCGCGCCCGATTTTCGCATAATGGCGGAGGAGGAGGCGCGCTCTATAAGAGCCGCCGTGCTGAGAGACTATTTCGATCTGCTGTACGAACGGGAGGACGCGGATTTTCTGCGGCTGCTGCGCCGCTACGCCACGCGCGCGGACGACGGGCAGCTGATGCGCATACTGCTGCGCGTGCATGACGGCATGATGGGGCAGCCGGACCCCTTTGGCTGGGCGCTGCGTTCCGCCGATATGGAGCCGCGTCTTTATACGGCCATATTGAAGGACGAGTACGAGCGGTTGCTTATATCCATGCTGGAGGAGGCGAGCTCGCTTATGCGGCTGGCGCTTGGCGTGGCGGAAGAGTATGACGGCGCGCAGGCGGCGGTGGACGAGGGGACGGTGGAGCTGCTTTCCGACATGGTGGATTGCGCTAAGGGCGCGGGCGTCGCCGAGGCCATGGAGTGCTTTTGTGAATTTAAGATACCCAATATCAAAAAGGGCATAGACCCCGCCGTGAAGGAGCTTTCGGGCGGATGGCGCAGTGAGGCGCGCGCGCTCGTGAAGCGCTTTTTGGAGGACGAGGTGTATGCGCGTTTTGAAGAGGTGGTGGCGGAGCAGCTTGCCCACACAATGCCGGACGTGCGCGCGCTGGTGGGGCTTATTCGCGTGTTCGCGAGGCTCTACGCCGCCGAAAAAAAGCGGGCGAACGCGCTTGATTATGAGGATCTGCAGCACAAGGCGCTGGCCGCGCTGCGCGAGAACGGCGAGGCGTATCAAAAAAAGTACGAGCACATTTTTGTGGACGAATATCAGGATACAAACCCCGTGCAGGAGGAGATAATATCGCTTGTGAACGGCGGTAACAAGCTTTTTATGGTGGGCGATGTGAAGCAGAGCATATACCGGTTCAGGCTGGCCGATCCGGGTATATTCCGCCGCAAGGCGGGTATGTTCCGCGCAGCCGGGCAGGCGGGTGAAATAATTGTGATGAACGATAATTTCAGGAGCTGCGGACGGGTGATCGACGCGGTGAATTTCGTTATGGAAAGCGTCATGAGCGAGCGGCTGGGTGAGGTGGAGTATCGCGAGGAGGAGCGGCTCAATAAAAACAAGGAGGGCGGCTGTGCGCGTGTGCTGTTGTGCGGTGTGGAGGAGGTAGAGCACGCTGAGGAGGGCGAAGAGGAGCGGGAGGACGGCGCGCCCAGTTCTTGGGACAGCGCGCAGGCCGATATGATAGCCGAGCGAATAGCGGCGGATATCGCGGCGGGCGATGCGGAAAACCCGCTTCGCTACGGTGATTTTGCCATACTCATGCGCTCCCGCTCCGCGCTTACGGCGGAGATAAAGCGGGCGCTTTCCGCGCGCGGCATACCCTGCGTGATATCCATGAAGCAAACGCGCGACATACCCGAGGTGGAGCTTTTCGCCAACCTGCTGCGTTTGGTGGATAATCCGCTGCGCGACGTGCCGCTTTTGTCCGTTATGCGCTCCTTTATAGGTGGTTTTGACGAGCGGGATTTTGCCGCCGTGCGTCAGGTCTATGCGCAGGGCACCTTCAGCGAGGCGGTGCAGCGCTTCGCCCAAGAGCAAAGAGGCGAGCTCGCCGCGCGGCTGGGTGATTTTCTATCGCGCATGGACGCGCTTAGGCTGGAGTGCGGCGCGCTGCCCCTGCTGGACTTTGTGGACGGACTGGCGGAGCGCTTCGGCTTTTTCCGCTATGTGGGCTGCGCGGCGGGGGGAGAGGCCAAGCTGGGCATATTCGAGGAATTTCTGGCTTTGGTGGCCACGCTTACGGAGGCGGCGGGCAACAGCCTTTACGGTCTGCTGCGGGAGCTGGACGAAATCAAAAAGCGGCAGGGCGGCTATGTGCAATACGCGGACGGCTCGCGCAGTGCCGATTGCGTAAAGATAATGACGATACACGGCTCCAAGGGCTTGGAATTTCCCGTTGTTTTCATTGCGGGCATGAACAAAAAATTCAATCTGCGCGACATGCACGAGAGCTTTTTGCTGCACAGCGAATACGGCGTTTCCACGCTGTGGGTGGACGAGGAGGCGCGTGAGCGCTTCGACACGGTGGAGCGGGTGGTGCTGCGCGAAAAGCTGGCCTGCGAAAACCGTTCGGAGGAGCTTCGCATGCTTTATGTCGCCATGACGCGCGCCAAGGAGCGGCTCTATATGACGGGCTGCGTGAAGGATGCGGAAAAGGAGATGCGCCGCTGGGAGGCGATGGCCGGGCGATTTGACAGCGCAAATTGTATGCTGGACTGGGTGATGGCCGCCAACATGGAAAAGCGCGGCATAGAGGTGGAGCTGGTTCAGCCGCAGAGCGCGGCCGCGCGGGCTGAAGAGTTCGATTTTGAGGCTTGGAGGGCGGAGGCTGCGGCGGACGGGAGCGCGGCCAAGCTCATTAGCCTGCCGCCCTTTGTGCGGGTGCCCGCCAAGGTATCGGTGAGCGCGGTGAAGCGTTCCGCGCAGCCGGGCATACGTTCTTTTCTGCGGCCGGAGCACGAGGAGCCGGGCGAAATAACGGGCGCGGAGCTGGGCACGCTGGTGCACAGCCTTATGGAGCGTTTGGTGAGGAGCGGGGCGGACGCTAAAACCGAGGCGGAGGCCATGCTGGCGGCCGGGCTGGTGAACGAGGCGGAGTATGCCGCGCTGCTTGAAAACGCGCAGATGGCCGAGCGCTTTTTGGCCACGCCGCTTTACGCGCGCATTCGTGCGGCGGAGCGTGTGCTGTTTGAGCAGCATTTCAACATGCGCGTGGCCGCAAGAGAGATAGTCTACGGCGAGCAGGGAGAAATGCTCGTGCAGGGCATAATTGATCTGGCCTTCATGGAAAATGGGCAGTGGGTACTGGTGGACTATAAAACGGACAGGGTGAGCGCCGAGCGGGCAGTGGAGGCCGCGCAGGGCTACCGCGTACAGCTGGAGCTATACTCGCGCGCGCTGGCGAGCATAACGGGAATAGGCGTGGCGCAGCGCGCGCTGTATTTCATGCGCCCGGGCGTGGAGGTGCTGGTGTAATACTAATTCCAAATGAAAACAGATGTTTTCATTTGGAAACGCCTCGCATTAGCGAGGCTTAGTTCTGCGCAAATGGTAGCGCAGAACACGTCTCATGCCATTCCGAACGCGCTTTGCGCTATAAAAAACACAATTGTTTTTTAAACGGAATTGGTGTAAAAAAACGCGGCGTGAGTGTACACAACCGCGTTTCGTGTTTTTTTAGGCACACAGGCCGTCACAGGCCGTATATCTTCGAATATACAAGCGAATATACCAGCGCCATGCCGCCAATGAAGGCAAAAACGCCGATTATAGTCCACCAGAAGCTCTTGGGTATCTTTTGCTTTTCCGCCTTTTCGGCCTCGGCAAGCTCCTCAAGCTGGGCTTTGCAGGTGGGGCAAAACTCTGCGCTCTCCTCAAATTTTACGTGGCATAGCGGACATATTTTCATTTAATCTTCTCCCGATTTTTCGTCGTTCTTTTTGAGATCGCGCCGATACAATAGCCACAGCAGCAGAAAGAGCGCGGTCACCACCGATACGGATACAGCCAGATACAGCGTATCCTGCGATATCAGCACAATTCCCGTCACAAAACAAGCGTAAGCAAGCAAACTGAAAAAGCTGAGACCCTTTCTTGCAAGCTCCACAATTACAAAGACTATTCCCGCGGCGAAAGCGATGCTGCCTATTGCGCTGTGCACGCTGAAAAACATAAAGTCCATGACTTATATTATACAGTTTTGCGCCTGAAAAACAATCTATTGTTTGAGTCCGTTGCCCGAATACTCTAAAATCCTTTATAAACAGGGAAAAAATGTGGGTAAATTTTGATTTTACGGTCAACAAAATTATTAACAAAAAATAAAAAATGTGATAATATAAGATGTATGGAGAATACGCAATGGTTAACTTGGTCAGCAGGACGCTCAGGTTTGCGTATGATAATGATAAGCCTGTGATTATTTGTTATATGGGGGACGACGGCTTTTCGCAGCGCAGAGTGTACGTGAGAAAAATGGGAGACAGTAGTATCACGGCCTATTGCACTGTGAAGCGCGGCCTGCGGTCTTTTAAGATCGAGGGCATTTTGTCGGCGCAGATAGCGGAAGAATGATTCTGCCGGATTTTATGCAGCTTTTCTGAGCAGAAGCGCCCTAGTGCGCGGCTCGTTTTTATAAAAAAGGGGAACAGTATGTTGGATAAACATGAACTGGAAGCCATGTATAGGGAGAAGCTCTCCGAGCTGGAGCAGGAGCGGGACAAGCTGGGCGCTATGTACAACGAGCGGGTTTCAGACGGAAAATCGCTTACGGACAATGGCATATTGCGCCAAAATGAGAATTGCGCGAATATTTCGCTTGAAATAACGCAGCTTAAAAAAATGCTTGATGAATTTGAGGAATGATTTACTGTGGATGGCGGATTTTTAAAAGTTGGATATTTAGAATCTATACTTAACGCCATGAGCGATATGGTTCGCGTTATCACCCGGGAGGGCAAGGTGGCGCTCACCAATGTGGCATATGACCGCAAGATCGCGCTGGGGGAAAACACGGTGGGCACACGCTGTTACGAGGCCTTTTGCCAGGACGGCGAGTGTGATTTTTGCATTTCGCGAGACGTTATGGCCACCGGTTCAACACAACAGACCATAAGAAAAAACGGCAACCGCGTATATTCGGTAACGGCCTCGCCCCTAAGGGACGACAAGGGAGAGGTGATAGCGGCGGTGGAAGTTTTCCGCGATATGACGCTGGATTACAACATAAAACAAAACCTGCTGACGCAAAATGCCAAGATGCAGCGCGACCTGCAAATGGCGCGAAGCCTGCAGCAGGCGCTGATGCGCAACGTGCTGCCTTCAATAGAGGGCTACAAGCTGCATTACGGCTTCTTCCCCTGCGAGGCGGTGGGCGGAGATATATATGACTGCATGAGCTATGGAGATAAGCTGGTGATGTACGTTGCCGATGTTTCCGGCCACGGCGTCATGCCCGCCATGCTGGCCGTGTTCTTCTCGCGCGCAGTGCGGGCGGCCTGTGCGCTGGGAAAGATGTCGCCATCTGAAATATTTGCGCATGTGCAGCGGGAATATTTGGAGCTCGATCTGGCGGATTCCATATACATAACCGGATTCATAGCGGTGCTGGACACCAAGAAGGGCAGTGTTACATTCTCAAACGCCGGTCTTTCGGTGGCACCCATACTGTTTGACGGTGGCATAAGCGAGCTATATATGAGCGCGCCGCCCATTTCAAGATGGTTTGACAAGCCAGGGTTTAAAGACGATACTATAAGTATGCCACCCGGCTCGAGAATACTCATATATTCGGACGGCATATACAACATACACAGCGATGATTCCGTGCGCGAAAAGCTGTACGATATGTTTGGCGACAGCGATTTCGCCAGCGACCGTTTTGTAAGCAAGGTGCGCCGTGAGCTGCACACGCACCCGGAGGACGATTTGACGCTGCTGGTGTGCCAAAAGACGGGTTGAATATATAAATGCCGATCCGCACAGCTTCCGTTTGGGGAGGCCGGCGGGTATTAGATAGATAGATAGAGGATACTGAATTGACAGATTTTTTGGGACCGCTTAAAACCGCAATAATGGGTTTTGACTGGAAAGACGCTATTGATATAATCATAGTGGCCATTATAATGTACGCCATCATACGGCTGCTGGCGCGTTCGCGCGCGCTTAGGATCGCGATTGGGCTGGGCGTTATTTTGATATGCGCCAAGCTTTTTCAGCTGCTTGATCTGTCCACGGTCTCGTGGCTGCTCTCGTGGATAATAAACGCCAGCGCGATACTTATAGTGGTGCTGTTTCAGCCCGAGATACGCCGCGCGCTTGAAAAGCTGGGTCAGGGCAGGATATTCAAGATGTCGCAAACGGCCGTGCGTGACGGCGAACAGATAATATCCGAGCTTACACGCGCCATAACCAATATGGCAAAGCGCAGGATAGGCGCAATACTTGTGTTTGAGCGAAAGACCGGCCTTGCCGAAATAATAGAATCGGGAACGGAGCTGGATTCCAAAATTTCCTCCGAGCTAATAGAAAACATATTTTACCCGAACACACCGCTGCATGACGGCGCGATGATAATAAAGGAGAGCCGGGTGGTGGCTGCGGGCTGTTTCCTGCCGCTCTCGGAAAACAAGCATATATCATCAGAGCTGGGCACAAGGCATAGGGCGGCGCTTGGAATATCCGAGGTCTCGGATTCCTATGTGCTGGTGGTGTCTGAGGAGCGGGGCACCATATCCTTCGCTTACGACGGTGTGCTGCGGCGCAATATAGACGCGAAGGAGCTTCGCAACATACTCATGGCGCTGTACATCCCCACGGATGACAAGGAGGACGAAAAGAAGATCAACAAAGTAGACCTTTCCGCCGAAACGAAGGAGATAAACGTTTCGGAGATAATAGAAAAATCGTCCTCTGCGGGCAGCAAGGAGGACGGCAAGCAATGAGGACTGTACTTGAGAAGCTGGGCAAGGTGCTTAGGGGCTTTTTCACGCGCAATATGGGCATGAAAATAGGCGCGCTGGTGTTTGCCTTCCTTATGTGGAGTTTTGTGCAGGCGGAGGAGAACCCCCTTCGCGAAAAGATATTCTACAACGTACCCGTTACGTACAACGCGGCGGACGTATTGAAGCAGCGCGGCCTCACTTCGGCAAAGCCCTATTCGGACGTTTTGAAAAGCGTAACCATAACGGTGGAAACGGCGGCCAACAGGCTGAACTTGGTAACGGAGGACACCGTAACGGCCGATGTAGATCTTTCGGGCATAACGGAGCCGGGCGAATATGTGCTGCCAGTCACGGGAACCTCCAGCAACGGCAGCAGCAGTGTCGCGCCGGACAAGGTGACTCTTACCATAGAATCCATAGTGTCGCAAGAGATACCCGTGGAGGTGCAGGTGGTGGGCACCCCAAAGGACGGGCTTTATTACGGTGATCCGGTGCTTGAGAAGAAGACGGTGGAGATAATGGGCGCGCGCTCCAATGTGGATAAGGTGACGCGGGCGATATGCCGCATAGATATAAGCAATTTGACGGAGCCGGTGAAGGAAAACCGAAACGTTATACTGCTTGATAACGACGGCAACGAATTGCAGGCGGCCGAGCTTACCAGCACGCCCTCTGTAATTGTGGAGGTGCCCGTGTACCCCAAGAAGAGCGTGCCTATAGACACCGAGGGTCTCAAGGAGAGCATAAAAGGGCTGGGCGAGGGGTACGAAATAAAATCTGTGAGCGTCAGCCCGGAAAATGTATTTGTGGTGGGGGATCAGGACGTTATTGACGGCGTGGAAATATTGGAGCTGGAACCCATAACGCTTACGGACGGAACAAAGGAGAGCCAAAAGATACAGGCGAATATAGTGCTGCCCGAGGGAGCCTACGTTACCTCGCCCGCCAAGGCGGAGGTGACGGTGAAGGTTTCGCCCATACTGGTGGAAAAGGAATACAAGGCGGTGGATATCGCCATAAAGAATTTGGATGAAAATTTTGAGGCAAAGCTCTACCCGGGTTCCATAGACATAACGGTGAAGGGTACGCAAAAGGAGATGGACAGCTTTTCCGCCGATCTTCTGAAGCCTTTCGTGGAGCTGAAATCCCTAGCGGAGGGAACCTATTCGCTGGAAGTGAAGTTCGAAAATCAGCCCGATCTGAACGTGGAGCTGATACCATCGGTGAAAAATATAGCGGTGACTATAAGCCGCAAACCGGTGGCCGGATAAGCGTAATAAGAGCGGCGGTGAATGCCATTTCACCGCCGCTGTTTTGTGATCAGTACCAGTCAACCTTGAGATCGTCGTTGTCTATTAGCTTTAACAAGTCTATGTGCAGCACCGTATTTTCGTTGTGACGTGAGACGCCCGTTATATAGTCTAGCTCCGGCGCGTCTGTTAAATGGCCGGAGTCTGTGAACTCCTGGTTGTGTATGGTGGTTACCTCGTCTACGCTGTCCACAATGAAGCCCAGCTGCTGGGCGTTTTTCTGTATGTAAATTATGCTGGTTTGGCCGTCCGGCTCCTGCGGGGAAAGCATCAGCTTCGCTCGCAGGTCTATTATGGGCACCACATCGCCGCGCAGCACTGTTATACCCTTCATAAAGTAAGGCATGCCGGGTATGTTTCGGAAGGGGGCGAGCGGGCCTATGCCAACTATGTTTGACACGGGTATGGCATACATCTGGCCATCGAGGCGGAAGGTAAAATATTTTTCTTTTAGCGTTTCTATTTCTGCTTCGGGGGGATGGCCGTCTGTTTGATCGCTTTCGGATAGGGATTGTTTTTGGATATTCTCTTCCATGGTAGGGGTTCCTCCGTTTCCAAATTTTAGGGTAGAGTTTTGGGTTCGTCGATATAAACATTTGAGCTGTCCGCCAAAAAGCTTTGCATCTCATTGCGCAGAGCTAAAGCGTCCTCATAGCCGTTATCGTATAATGCCAGCAGCTTGCGCGGATCCTTTTCAAAACGGCTGACATCGAGCGGCCGGGAGGGGTAGAGCACTATAGCGCTGCCCTGCTCCTCTTGAGCTTTCAGCAGGTCAAGGCTGTGGTTGTAATATTCGAAGCGGTTTGCTATGGTGCGGGCGAATGTGCGGTGGTTCGGGTATCTGATGTAGGCAAAGTTTGAAAATGCGCTCTTTTTGGCGCGCCAGCCTCTGTTTCGTGTTACTACCACCACGTTTTTCTCGTTGCCCCTGCCCATAGAATATTCTATGGGTATGGAGTCGCTCGCCCCGCCGTCCATCAAAATATTTCCGTCTATGCGGAACATAGTGGAGGCCATGGGTATTGCGGCGGAGGCACAAACGTAACGCATTTGTACGTCGTCGTCCACATCGTGTATCTCTTTGTAAAATGGCTGTCCGCTTTCCACGTTGGTGGCAACGATGGTCAAAACCTTTTCCGACTCGCGGAATGTCTTATAGTCGAAGGGTAGCAAGCGGCGCGGCACCTCGTAAAAAACGAAATCCATTCCGAAAAAAGAGCCCGTTTTGAGCAGATTTTTGAAGCTGAGATATCTGTCATCGGGCGCGAAGACGCGGTATAGCTCCCTGTTTCTGCCCTTTTGCAGCGAAATGTAGGAAAGCGCGTTGCCCGCCCCCGCAGAGACGCCCATAATGTCGTTAAAATGTATTCCCAAATCCAAAAACGCGTCCAGCACGCCTGCGGTATATGCTCCACGCATACCGCCGCCTTCCAACACAAGCCCGGTTTTTGCCATTTGTTATGCTCCGATACACTGTAAAAAATCTATTTTCATTATATTATATTTTGTATAAAAAATCAAAACGTGATAAAATAAAATAATATTATTTTTTCTTTTTAAGATAAAATGTATACGTTTGTGTTGATATTATATTTATGATATATATACGCGGGTCTGCCCCGCGGAGAGGCGTATAAATGACATTGATTATAGCGGCTGTTATAATAGTTGCCGCGATTATTATATTATATTTCTGGATGACTGCCGGTCAAAGACGCGCGGCCTTGTGGCTTTCAAAATACAGCTATGCGCACAGGGGCATGCACGGGGACGGCATACCCGAAAATTCGCTGGCCTCCTTCGAGCGGGCGGCGCAGCGCGGTTATGCAATAGAACTGGATGTGCGGCTTTCGTCGGACGGTGAAATAGTGGTGTTTCATGACGCTACGCTGAGCCGTATGGCGGGCATAGATAAAAACGTATCGGATATGAGCGCGGCGGAACTTGGCAGGGTGTGCCTTGGAGGCACAGAGCACACCATACCCACGCTGCGAAAGGCGCTGGAGCTGGTGGACGGCCGTGTGCCGCTGCTCATAGAAACCAAAAACGAGGGCAGCGCGGGCGAGCTTGAAGAAAAGCTGTACGAGCTCACCAAAGGCTACAAGGGGGAATATGCGGTTCAATCGTTTTCGCCCTTTTCTATAGGCTGGTTCAAAAAAAACGCGCCCGAGGTGCCGCGCGGTCAGCTATCCTCCGCTTTTGAAGAGGGCGCGATGCACATAGCCAAAATAAAGCGGGTGATGCTCAAAAAGCTTATGACAAATTTTTTGTGCAGGCCGAATTTTATAAGCTATGACGCGAATTGTATAGACCAGCCCGTCGTGCAGCGTTTAAAGCGCGAGGGCATAACGCTGCTTGCGTGGACGGTGCGGAGCCACGGCCAGCAGGAGGGGCTTTCCGGCCTTGCGGACGCGGTGATATTCGAAAATTACGAGGCATGATGTGGATAGGGGAAACTGATGACTAAACCTTTGTTGGCGGTTATATTCAGCGGACTGAGTTTTTTGATATTGATAAACGCGATATGGTGGCTGGGCTTGGCCTTTGCCATAGCGGGCGTGATACTATCCAGCTCCATAATAAGAAAGGGCGCGGATGATATAAAAAAATGGGGTCTTGCGGGCGTTATTTTGTGCATGGCCGCCGCTGTTATATTTTTGTTTACGAATCGCTGAACAGCGTTCTCGGCGGTTTTTTATACCATAAAAAACATATGCGAAAGGCGGGATAGAATTTGTTTAAGCTGTACAAGGGATTGAAAGCGTATTCTAAGTATATTTTTCTGCTGGTGATATGCCTGATAATACAATCATTTACGCTGCTGTTTCTGCCCAACATGATGTCCATAATAATAGACCAGGGCGTTGTGCTGGCGGATATCAACTTCATAGTTACGCGGGGGTTCATAATGCTGCTGATCGCTCTGGCGGGCTCTGCGGGGGCCATCGGCGTTGGCTATTTGGCCTCCAAGGTGGCCGTGGGATTTTGCACTGACGTGCGGCAAAAGCTGTTCCGTCATGTGGATAAATTCACGCTGGCCGAGTTTGACAAGGTGGGCACATCCTCGCTCACCACGCGCAGCACGAACGATATATTGCAGGTGCAAAACTTCACCATAATGATGTTTCGCGTCATAATAATGGCGCCCATAATGTGCGCGGGCGGCATAATACTGGCTGTGCAGAAAAACGCGCAGCTGGCGCTTGTGCTGGTGATCTGTATGCCGGTGATACTGGCGTTTTTGGTGCTTGTTATGCGCAAGGCCTTTCCGGTTTTCCACTCCGTGCAAAAGAAGCTGGATAAGGTAAACGAGGTGCTGCGCGAAAACATAACGGGTGTGCGCGTGATCCGCGCCTTCACGGCGGAGGAGCGCGAGCAGAAGCGCTTCGAGGAGGCAAACCGCGATATGACGGATACCTCCATTAAATCTCAGGTGATGATATCCACGCTCATGCCCATACTCATGCTCATAATAAATCTGGGTACGGTGTTCGTGGTTTGGTTCGGCGGCCAGCAGATATCCGCGGGAACGCTGGAGGTGGGCAACCTGATGGCCTTCATACAGTACCTCATGCTCATAATGTACGCGCTTGTGATGATGTCGCTCATATTCGCAATGATGCCGCGCGCCAGCTCTTGCGCGGACAGGATAAACGAGGTGATGGATATAGAGCCCACCATAGTGAACCCGACCGAGCCAAAGCAGCCCGCCGAGGCGAGGGGCGTGGTGGAGTTCAAAAACGTGGCGCTCGCCTTTGGGGATGCGGCCAAGCCCGCCATAAAGAACATAAGCTTCACGGCGGAGCCCGGCGAGACAACGGCCATAATAGGCGCGACGGGCAGTGGCAAGACCTCCATAATATGCATGATACCGCGCATGAGGGACGCTTCTGCCGGCCAGGTGCTGCTGGACGGCGTGGACGTTCGGGATTACGATCTGAGGCAGCTAAGGCAGCGCATAGGCTATGTGCCGCAAAACTCCAGCCTCTTTTCGGGCACGATAAGAAGCAACATCGCCTTCTGCGATCCGGATATGCCTATGGAAAAGGTGGAGCGGGCGGCAAAAATAGCTCAGGCGGACGGCTTTATACTGTGCAAGGAAAAGGGCTATGACGACCCCATAGCGCAGGGCGGAACCAACGTTTCGGGCGGGCAGCGCCAAAGGCTTACCATAGCGCGCGCCATAGCCACGGACGCCAATATACTGATATTTGACGATAGCTTTTCCGCGCTGGATTTCAAGACGGACGCGGCGCTCAGAAAGGCCATAAAGGAAAATACCAGCGGCGCCACGGTTATAATAGTGGCGCAGAGGATAAACACTATCATGAATGCAGACAAGATACTTGTGCTGGATAAGGGTGAGATAGTGGGGCAGGGCAGGCACGAAGAGCTGCTTCAAACTTGCGGGGTCTATGCTGAGATAGCCAAGACCCAGCTAGCGTGAAAGGGGGGCGGAAAAAATGGCAATAGGAAATCAAGCTCCCGTATCTCAGGGCAAGGCAAAAAATTTCGGACAGACGGCAAAACGGCTGCTGGGCTATTTTGGGCCGTACGCAAAGCGCGTAGTGCTCATGCTGGTGCTGGCGGCGCTGGGCGTGCTCTTTCTCATATTCGGTCCGCTCATGCTGGGCGGCGCAACGAATATAATACTGGAGGGAATGAACGTTGGGCAGATTAACTTCACCGCGCTCAAAATAAACCTAGCGCTGCTTATAATTGTATACAGCCTTTCGGCGCTGTTCACCTATATGCAGCAGAAAACCACGGCGCAGATAGCGCAGCGCACGATATACGACCTGCGCGAGGATGTGGATAAGAAAATACAGAAGCTGCCGCTAAACTATTACGATACGCATACGCATGGCGACGTGCTTTCGCGCACCACAACGGATATAGAGCAGATATCCACCACAATCCAGCAGATGATGACGCAGTTTATCACCTCGCTTTTCACGATCGTGGGCATAGTGATAATGATGCTCAGCATAAGCTGGCAGATGGCGCTGATAGCGCTGGTGATACTGCCGGTGGCGCTTTTCCTTTGCTCCATAGTTGTGAAAAAATCGCAAAAGTTCTTTCTTGGGCAGCAGCAAAAGCTGGGCAAGGTGAACAGTTTTGTGGAGGAGCAATATTCCGGCCACGACGTTGTGAAGCTGTACGGCGCGGAGGGACGCACCGAGGCCGAATATGAAGCCATGACCAACGATTTGAACGAGGACGCGCGGCGGGCGCAGTTCGCCTCCAGCATAATGATGCCGGTGACAAACCTCGCGGGCAACATTGGCTATGTGGGAATATGCGTGCTGGGCGGAATACTGACCAGTAACGGCGCGCTCACCGTGGGCGCAATACAGTCGTTCATACAGTACACGCAGCAGTTTACGCAACCCATAGTGCAGACGGCCAATATAATGAACCTGCTGCAATCCACGATCGCTGCGGCGGAGCGCGTGTTTGAGCTGCTGGACGAGCAGGAACAGCCGGCGGAGCGTGAAAACCTCGTTTCGGTGAAGCACACGGAGGGCAATATAGATTTCGAGCACCTGCAGTTTGGCTATTCGCCCGAAAATATGCTGGTGAAGGATATGAGCGCGAAGGTGAAGCATGGGCAGAAGGTGGGCATTTGCGGGCCTACCGGCGCGGGCAAGACAACGCTGGTAAATCTGTTGATGCGCTTTTACGAAATAAACGGCGGCAGCATAAAAATTGACGGCATAGACACGCGGGATATGTCTCGAGGGACGGTGCGCGGTCTGTTTGGCATGGTGCTGCAGGATACCTGGCTGTATCAGGACACCATAAGGAACAACATACGCTACGGTCGGCCGGAGGCCACGGACGAAGAGGTGGTGGAAGCCTGCCGTATGTCCAACGCGGACTACTTTATAAGCACGCTGCCACAGGGCTACGACACTGTGATAGACGAGGGCGCCACCAATCTTTCCTCCGGTCAAAAGCAGCTCCTAACGATAGCTCGAGCCTTTTGCGCCAATCCGCAGATACTGATATTGGACGAGGCCACCAGCTCTGTTGATACGCGTACGGAAAAGCTTATAGCGGACGCAATGGCCAAGCTTACCGAGGGCAAGACCAATTTCCAGATAGCGCACAGGTTGTCCACCATAAAGAACGCCGATCTCATATTCGTTATGCAGGACGGTGATATTGTGGAGCAGGGCAACCACGACCACCTTATGGAGATGGGCGGAGTCTACGCCAATCTGTACAATAGCCAGTTTGCGTGAGGTAATGGAGCTGAAAAGAGTAACGAAAAATTTTATTATCACGCTCGTGCTTTGCGGTATGGGCGTGATATTGCCTTTTATAAGCGGAAGGTTTGGGCTGGAGCCGGTGCTGCTCACCATGCAGATACCCGTGCTGATAGCCGGATTTGTGCTGCCCATGAACTGGGCGGTGACCTGCGCGATACTGACGCCCGTGCTTAACGGTATAGTGTTGGGAACGCCTACGATTTACCCCGTGCTGCCCATCATGCTGTGTCAGCTTATTGCGCTGGCGGCAAGCTGCAATATGCTGCGCGGTATGACATCGCTGAAGATATACCCCATACTGCTTTTTTCCATACTGCTGGGCTGGGTGCTGTTCTTTTGCGCCGCCTCCATAATTTCGTGGATACTGGACGATGTGAACGCTTTTTCCTACACAAGCGAGGTGCTTATGCTGGGCTGGCCGGGCATAATATTGCAAATAGCCGTGGTGCCGCCTATTGTGGATATATTCGATAGGCGTATAATGGAATGGCGGGGTGATTGATATGCTTTTGGACAGCGTGAACGCGGCAATAGAGGCGGGCTACAATTGTATTGAGGAATCGCGCTTTGAGGGCGAAAGGCCGGAGAACATGGATTTTTCCGGATTCGATTTTCAAAATGTTACGCTTGTGAATTGCGTTTTTTCTGAGTGTACGTTTGTGCGGGTGAGCTTTTACAACTGCGTTTTGGTGAACTGCGATTTTTCCAATTGCGGATTTAACAAGGTGTATGTGAAGGGCAGCTCTATGCGCGGCTGCAAGTGCGACGGCGCGGATTTCAGCAACGGTTTTTTCAAGCAGTGTAAATTTGAAGAAACGACCTTCCAATATGCCAATTTTTCCACGTCTAAATGGGAGCGCAGCGCTTTTGATAAATGTAATATGCACGAGAGCTTTTTCAGTGATACAAAATTTAAGTTGACGAAGTTTGAAAACACTAATTTGGAGCGGGTGGATTTTTTTGGCACGCTGCTAAAGGGGATGGATCTTTCAAGCTGCAACATAGAGAGTATAATGCTTTCTGATACACTGCGCGAAATAAGGGGCATGAAGATAAGCGCGGAGCAGGCGGTGGGCATAGCCGCGCTGGTGGGTGTGAAAATAGTTTGATGTTGGGGTGAGCTATATGTCGGGTGGAATGTATGATTTTTTGATATTGGTGCTGGTGGTGGCGGCAATACTGCTGGCGCTGTTTATCGTCAGTAAGGTGGTGCAAAGCCGCCGCACAAAGCGATATATGGGTGAACTGTGGGGGATGGAGGCTGAACGGGAGTATGGCGCGGGCGAGCTGGAGAAAATAAAGCGCGATGCGGAGTTTTTAAACGGCGCGAAAGCCTTAAACATTGACGATATAACATGGAACGATCTTGAGATGGACAGTGTTTTCGCTTCAGTCAACCACACGCTTACCGGCGCGGGCGACGCGGTGCTATACGGTTTACTGCGTAACGCGGACGGAGAGCGGGGAAAGACCGCCGCAATGATAGAGTGGATGCAGGAAAACACGGAGAAGCGCGAGCGGCTGGCAGAAGCGCTGTACGCCTGCGGCAGGGTGGATAAGGTGCACATAGAGCTGCTATTGAAGGACAATCCATTCAAGCGTTCATCTCAGATATTGGCGATGTTGTTGTGCGGCGGGCTTGTTTTGAGCATAGTGCTGCTGGCATTGGGGGTGTACCCCGCGGTGCTGGCGTTGGTGGCGCTTTTTTTCACGAACATAATATATTCATACGTAATGGAGAAAAAACAGTCGGCCTATGTGAACACGCTGGGCTATATAATTGCCGTTGCGAAATGCGCCGCGACCGCCGCGAATATTTGTGAAGACGCCCCGAACTTGGATATAGAGCATGTACGGCAGAATCTAAAGCGCACCGCCGCCGTGCGCAACACCAGCTCCGTTTCAATGTTTTACAATAGCGACAGTTTTTTGATGATGCTGAACAAGCTGTTTGTGCTGGAGGCCATATCCTTCACGTCTGTAATGGCAAAGGTGAGCGAGGTTGCTGTCGAGCTTATTGAGCTGTACCGTTTTGTGGGGCAGATGGACGCAGCCTATGCCGCCGCTTCATATCGCGCGTGTCTGGGTGAATATTGCCGCCCGGAGCTCTTCGAGGCTGAAAAGCCGTATATCTGCTTTAGCGGAATATATCATCCGCTCATAAAAAACGCAGTAACGAACGATTTTGAAATGAAGCGTGACGTGCTTATAACGGGCTCCAACGCCACGGGCAAATCCACATTTTTGAAGGCGGTAGCCATAAACGCCATACTTGCCCAGGCTATAGATACCTGCACGGCGAAAAGCTGGCGCGGCAGCTATTTGAGCGTGTATACATCCATGGCGCTGCGTGATAATATTTTTGCGGACGAGAGCTATTTCGTTACGGAGGTGAAGGCCGTGAAGCGTATGCTGGACGCAAGGCCGCCGCATCCTAGGCTGTGCGTGATAGACGAAATATTGCGCGGCACCAATACGGGTGAGCGGATTGCGGCGGCCAGCGGCGTGCTGCTGGAGCTGGCGGCGGATGATTGCCTTTGCATGGCGGCCACGCACGACTTGGAGCTGGCCTTCATGCTGGACGATATATACGAAAACCTGCATTTCACAGAGCAGCTGCAGCAGGGCGGCATAAGCTTCGATTACAAGCTGCGACGAGGGAAATCGGCCAGCCGAAACGCCATAAAGCTACTTGGTATAATGGGTTTCGATAAAGCTCTGGTGGAGGACGCGGAGGCGAGATTTGAAAAATTTTCTGCAACGGGCAAGTGGGAAAAATTGCTCCCGGGCGATGATTGTTCTTGAAATGATGGGCAAATGAAGGTACAATAGATATGCTGCTTTGAATGAAGCGTATGCACTCGTAGCTCAGTGGATAGAGCACTGGCCTCCGACGCCAGGTGTCGGACGTTCAAATCGTCTCGGGTGCACCAGCGGCATGATGCCGCAACTAAGTCGCGTACCATCTTTTGAGGGTATGCGATTTTTATTATTCTCGCGTTGTTACGCGTTCAATTGCCACAGCAGAAAGGCTTGCAAATAAGCCGAAAAAACATATTGTGAAGGTATCGTAACAACCACACAAAAAGGCTCTATACTAAAGATTGGGGTAGGAAGAAAAAAGAAGAAGCAAAGTGC